>NZ_JBEFNA010000008.1 GCF_040199715.1 Fusobacterium sp. SYSU M8D902 | reverse complement strand
ACCGAAAAATGGAAAACAGGTTATGCGAAAGATTGGCATTTGATAAAAGGACAATTAGCAATAGAATATGAAGAAAGACTGAAAGGTTTTTAGTTCCTTTCAGTCTTCAAAATAATTTAAAAATTAATAATCAAGAGACGATAAATACACAAAATTATTTACACTCTCGATAAAAATTAAGAAATCAATCAAATGATTTCTATTTTTTTTGCAAAAAAAGAAAAAGGCGTTGCAACTGATATTTAAAAATCATCAGTTTGCAACAGCCCCTATTTTATACATCTAACTCTATATACTCATTTTCCACTTCAAATCTATCAATATCCTTACCCATTTTAACCAACTTTTCAACTATAACTTTTGTATAGTTCTCTAACTGCTCCTCATCAAATTTTCCTGTCTTATAGTCAGCTATGAGTATCTTTCCCTTGCTCTCTTCACTAGGGAGTTTTATCATCAATCTATCTATTCTATAGTTCTTACTCTCTTCTCCCACCTTATAATAGATTGGGTACTCTCTATACACATAATCCCAATCATTTTCAAATATATTTTTACATCTTCTATATATATACTCTATATTGTTTTCAGATAGTATCTCTTTGATTGTTTTCTCTCCAAGGAGAGAGGCATATTTTGAAAAAGTTAATTTCTTAGCTAGTTCAATCTCAGTTTCATTCCAATAGAGAATATTCTCAAGGAAGTAGTGTACGACTATACCTCTCAACCTTTTTCCCTCTATCTGCAATGAGTGAGAGTATATCTTATCTAATCCCAATCTCTGATTTTCCTCTAACTCCTCTTTATACAGTACCTTTGGAGTAGAGAGATCCAAAGTAAATTCAACACCCTTTTCACCACTTATCTCCTCTCTATTCTCCACTATCAATTCCCCTGTGTCCATATTTCTCAATAATATATCATAAGGTACTTTTTCACTATTTTCCACAACTACATAGATATTATTTTTAGGTCTAGTCAATGCAACATACAGATTATTTATCTCCTCATGCTCCTGTTTAATCTCTCTATCCTTTAGATAATCTACACCATCTATACTTTTTAATATATTATTAAATTTATGGTTTGTCAAAAGATATGATTTTACCTCTGAGTATGTATCATTCATCTCAAGATAAAACTCCATTCCTTTATCTGCATTTTTTCCTGAACTACTAGGTATGAAGTAGAACAGTGTATCAAACTCCAAGCCCTTAGATTTATGTATAGTCATCAGAGATACACTATTCCCATTTCCTGTTGAGATCTTTTTAAACTTATCTTTTTGTGTATTTTCCTCATACTCTATTAAAAAATCATCAAAGTATTTATACTCTTTCAAAAGCTTATAGAATCCAAAAATATTTAGAGTATCCTCTTCATTTTGAAATCTATTTCCCACACCTACACTCTTTAACATCTCATAAGTTAAGTATTCTGTCTCTCCATCATACTTTTTATTTAAATCATACAGTTCTTTTAATGAGGTAAATATATCACTCTCTATCTCAAGTGTAACATCATCATTCTCACTGTATAGGTACTCCTCTATACACTCTCTTCTCTTTATCATCTCCTTTAGAGTTGGAGCTGATATATTTATTAGATTTGATCTAAGAAAATCCAAAAGTGATAGAAAATCTTTTTTTACCAGCCAAGAGATTAGATGATATACTCCATTTATCCCCTTACTGTCCACTATACTTGCATTGGAATCCAATGTATATGCTATCCCTCTCTCTCCCAGATAAAAAGCTATTTTCTCCAGAGTTTTCTTAGTTCTAGCTAATATTCCAATCCCTGCATAATTGTCGTGAAACTTCTCCTCTATCTCATCTATCATTATTTCAATAGACTCTCTCTCATCCTCAGGAGTGATGAGTTTTACATAACCTTTTTTATCACTATCTCTGTAGTTTACCTCTGAAAACTCCCAACTCTCACTCTCTTCACTATTCTTAGCTATTTCTCTAAATACTGTATTTGTATATTTTACAATATTCTCCCTACTTCTAAAGCAAGTGTCCAACTCCTCCTCTTCTCCATCTATGATCTGAGCCAGATTTTCAAATAATCTTTTCTCTCCACCTCTCCAACCATAGATACTCTGCTTTTCATCTCCAACACAGATTATATTCTCACTTTTAGCCAAAATATTTTTCAATATTCTCCACTGTAAAATACTTGTATCTTGAAACTCATCTATAAATATGCTCTTTAACTTTCCATCAATAACTTCAAAAAATTCATCAGTCAGTCCATCTTCATCTAAAAATCCAAGCTCTCTCTCCTCTAGATACTTAAATGTATAGCTACTAATATCTGTATGTGTAAACCTCTTCTCTCTAAATTTTATCTCATCATAGATAGAGTAGATCTTTTCAACTACCCTTAAAAGTTTACTCTCATATGGAATTACCAAGTTATTATACATAGCTTTTCCCAATTCCCCTTTAAACTCATCATAAAGATAGTTCAAATCTGCAATATGTGAATCTATATCCCCTTTTTTAGCTCTGACCTTTGTTCCATTCCAAAATTTATCCTTCAAAAATGCAGAGTAATTGCTTTTTAGATACTCCTCTCTATCCTTCGCAGTAAAATATTTTTGGCAATCTTTCTTTATCAAATCTTGAAATGGTTTCCCCTTTATCTCAGCTACTTCCAAAAGTATCTCTTCCATCTTACCTAGTAAACCATTGGTATCTCCATACTCAAACTCACTCTTCTCCTGAATCTTATCTCCTATCAATATGAGTTTCCATCTCTGATTTATTATTTTTCCAATGAGATCTACATAGATATCCATATTCTTCTCACTATTATCCTCTAAAAAACTCTTAAAAAGGTTAAAATCCTCCCTATTTTCAAAAATCTTTTCAAAGGTTTTTACCAGTACTTTTCTATTCTCTTCCTCATCTATTATCTCATATGAGTAGATCTTTAAAAATGGTGCTATAGCCTTTTTAAACACTGTATTGGTAAATGAGTCTATTGTATAGATTTTTAATTTATCCTTATTTTCAACTATATTTTTATAGATCTTTTCCAACTTTTCAATATCAAAAGAAAACTCTTCCCCATATATTTTTCTTATATTTTTTTCAATATCCTCTCTCTTCTCTGAATTTTCACATATATCTTTTAAAAATATCAAGATTCTATCTTTAATCTCTGCTGTTGCTTTTTTAGTAAATGTCATTACTAAAATATCCTTAAAATCTATTCCTTGTACTAAAGAAACTATGTATTCAAGAGATAATCTATAAGTTTTTCCTGTTCCAGCACTGGCCTTTAATATCAATTTTTTTCCCATTACTCTCTACCTCTTCCACAAATATTATAATACTCACACATTTGACAAGTAGATTGCTTTTCAGCCCTCATATATTCACTGGCCTTCACAAAGCTTTCGATCTCCTCTTCCAATCTCTCTCTAGTGAGTATTACCTTATCCTCTCTCTCAATCTTTCCTGACCAAGCATTAAATACCAATTTCTTAGCCTGTCCCGACTCTCCATACAAGATTATAGTATAGTAATCTAACTGTCCATCTTTCTTTGATCCTGTCTTATAGTCAATTATCTCATTCCCTAATTCACTCTCTATGACAAGGTCTGCTCTTCCTCTCAAATATACATCTATATCTCCAGAGTAGAACGGCTCTTTTTCATATGAACTTTTCTCACTTTGAAATCTTCTAATAGAGATCCCTTCATAGTTACTTCTTAAATCTCTAAAAAAGTCAACTATATTTTTAGAGATGAGAGGTATCATTATATATTCACAATAGTTATCCATATGTAATGGAATTTTAGCTCTCTCAGCTTTGAAAGCCCCCTGCATTCTCTCTAATATCTCCTCATATCTAACCTCTACTACTCCCTCTTGTAATACTCTCTTCCATATTGAATTGACAAACTCCTCTAAGACTTTATGTACAATTATCCCCAATATTCTTGTATTTATATCCTTGTCCTCATATTTTGTATTATAGCTTAATCTCTCAATATTCATAAAATAGAATCTAAGTGGGCAATCAACTAGATTTCCATAGTCATAAGCACCTATCTCCAACTTTCCATCTCTAAAATCCTCTATCTCCTTTGGAAAAGCTTCGATCACACTTCTATCATAGCCTAGTTCCTCTCCAATAAATGAGTTGTTTAACATCTCTACTATTCCACCATCTTTTATTGGTGAGTCCTCCAATGGTATTTTATTTTTCAAGATTATCTCCTCTAAAAATGGCGATATATCTATCCCCTGTGCCTCATCTTTTTTAGTTAAAACTATAGCATCTTTTCCATTAAAAATAGCTTGAATAAATCTATATCTATCCTCTTCTCTTCTCTCCTCTTTTGTCATAATACCCATTTTTTTTCTCTGTTTTTCTGTAAGTATCAGATTATCTCCAGTTCTTTTTGGTAAATTATCATCTGTTATGTCTATAAAGTAGTTTACCTCATTTATCTCCTCGCTATATCTTACAAAATCTAGAGGTTTTACTATTCCTATATCTTGACTATATTTAAGATTACTTTTTACTGCCAAATCTTTCATATATTGAATTAACAATCTGTATAGAGATACTCCTATCTTACTTCCAAAATACTCATCAAAACTCTTATGTATCTTCATTACCTCATTACTCTTTATAATTCCAAATATCTCAAAGAATTTATCAAAAATATCTTCATTATCTAAATTTTCCTCTATAAATCTCTCCAATTTAATCTGTTCTTTTATATATGAATACAGTTCATTTGTATTGCTTATATCTGTTATACTCTCCAGATCAAAAATTACTCTATTTAACTTTTCAATTAAATCTATTGAGAAATTCTTCTCAAACCAGCTATCTTGAAGAATTTTTCTAGATATATATTTATATCCTTCAATGGCACAACTATTTAAACTCTTAAAATCCTCCTCTGAGATTCCATAATACTCTTTAAATATCCTATTCTCAAAGGCAGATAGCATTTGGAATAGAAAATAAGTTTTTCCCAATCTCTCCTCTTGGCTATTCAATAGATCCAACTGTATACTTAAAAACTTATATAGTTTGGTATCATTCATTGTAAATTTTTGTGAAGGAGCAAAATAGTGTGGAAATATCTCTGAATAACTATTTTTTTCAGGAACTGGAGAGTATATCTCACCTTTTTTTTGATTTTTAAGATGAATAAGTAACAGTGCCTCTTCCAAGTCACTTTTCAAAGTGTAAACCCTTATATCCTTTATTTTTTCAGGGACTTTAACCTTTTTCAATCTCAAGTTCTCCTCATCAAAATCCCCTTTTCTCATTTGTAGAGCTATCTCTACATCTACACTCTCCCCTAACTTCATTATTATATCTCTATACACCTTAGGAAATTCAACTATATCTACAAATACTATCTTTGTAAAATCCTTAATCCAGTTATCACTATAGTTTTCATAGCTCTCTAACCAATCACTTGGCAGGTAGTTATACTCTCTACACATCTCATCAAAAGCCTCTTTTATAGTTTCAAAATTAGTTAAGTATCTCTCCTGCCACTTTGAACACTCCTCTAATTTTGTAACACCATTTATTAAAAGCTCTCTATAGTAAGCAAAAAAATTGTTTGCTAAATCTATTATGTCATAATAGTTACCTATTCCCAACTCATCTTTTATACTCTGTGGTATACATTTGAAAAAGGCTAAGATTCTCTTAGCCTCTTTTAAAATAATTCTATCTGTATAAAAAATTCTATCTTTAAACTCTTCCATAGTAAGAAGTGTAGGAGTTGGTTCTAAAAATCTATTAGAAACTCTTTTAAAAAATATCTCCTTCATTCTATTATCTAAAAAAACATAGAGATTTTTTTCAGCTTGAGCCTCTCTATCTGAGTAAAGTCCTGAAAATTTTACTCCATAATCTATATATCTAAAATTTACTCCCATTTCTTCCTCCTCTATACACTTACATAGCTCCATCTTCCTTTTTTAAACACTCTATAACATGCTATACTTCTAAATGCCAAGTCTATTGTCATAACTATCCAAGCCCCTGATAATCCTGTATCCATCTTGTATAGGAAAAAATATGTAAGTGGTATTCTTATTATATACATTCCTATTGCTGTTATCCACAATACAGCCTTTGTATCTCCAGCTCCTCTCAAACACCCACTTAAAACCATTGATACAGCTTGGAATGGTTGACATATAGAAACCAGTCTCAAAGCCACTGTTGCCATCTCTTTTATCTCTGGTTCATCTGTAAACATATGTATTATTGTTCCTGGAATAATGAAGAATGTCAAACCAAAAAGAGACATCATAAAGATAGCTAGAGCTGTTGTTGCCATTGCATCTCTATGGGCATTTTTAGCTGATCCCTTTCCCAACTGTTGTCCCACTAAGGCTGTTCCAGCCACTGAAAATCCAAATCCCATATTAAATGAAAATGATTCAGCTGTAAGTGCTATCTTATGAGAAGTATAGGCCATAGTTCCCAATGAGATTACCATCATCTCAAATATTAACATCCCTATTCTGAATACCCCCTGTTCTACTGCAGCTGGTATTCCAACTTTTAAAATTCTTCCTGACATATTCTTATCAAATAGTTTTAATTTTCTTAATGGTATTGATACCCAGAATCTCTTTGTAAAGAATGTGGTATATATAAATATACAAGTTATCATTCCACGTGATAGGGTAGTAGCTATTCCTGCTCCCATTACTCCCCAACCAAAGACAAATATAAATAGATAGTTAAATAGAATATTTGAGAATATACTCAAGATATTGGCTATCATAGGCATATTTGCTTTTGATATAGATCTATAGGCTGCAAAGAAAACTACGTTAAAACATAGAAACGGCATACCTAAAAGTACAGTTGCATAGTATTCCCCTGTCATCTGTAGGTTCATATCATTAGCTCTTCCCACCAACTGTAAAGTCTTATCCTTAAATATAAATAAAAGCAGAGTTATCCCCAAAGAGATAGGAAGAGAAAGTATTAAACTTTGAGCCATAGCATTCTTTCCCTCTTTTTTATTATTAGAACCATAAGCCCTACTCACTAGAGCTGTTGTTCCAATACTTACAGCAAAGAATATGGGGAGGACAGCATTGATAGGGGCATTTCCTACTCCTACTGAACTTATTGCTTCAGCTCCAAGCTTTCCAACCATAAGCATATCAAAAAATCCTAATAAAGTCTGTGCAAAAAGATCCGTAATAGCTGGTAAAGCTATTGTCATAATCGCTAGAAAAACTTTTTTGTTTCTCCTCCACTCTCTTCTTAAATCCATTTTAATCATCTCTCCATTTTTTAATGTTTTATTTTAATTTTGTTTCTCATTTTTTCTTGTTACTAAAAGCTGGTCAATCTTAAATCTGTCTACATCTACCACTTCAAAGGTATAGTTCTCAAAATCTACAACAGCAGATTTTTTAGGGATACTCTTCAACATATACATCATAAACCCTGCTATTGTTTCATATGTATCCTCCTCTGGAAACTTCTCAATATCTACCAACACTTTTTTTACATCTTCCACAGGTGTCTCCCCATCTATAAGCCAAGAGCCCTCTTCTCTCTCAATTATCTGCTCATCTAATATCTGGTGTACAATATCTCCCATTAGAGTGTTAACTACATCATTTAGAGTTATTAGTCCAACTACCAATCCATATTCATTTAAAATTATTGCAAAATCATCTCTAGCTTCATTAAATCTATCCAAAGCTTCAGAAAGTGTCAAAGTATTTGGAATAACCAACAAAGCCCTATTATATATACCTTTGATATTTTTTAATCCATTGATCTCACCTGTCAACATTCTAGGTAGTATATCCTTAGAACTTACATAACCCAATATTGAATCAATATCATTCTCACAGACTAAAAACTTAGCATGTGGATTGTTTGCAATCTTATTTTTTATACTCTCCTCTGATTCATTCACAGTCAAATATACTATATTATCCCTTGTTGTCATTATAGAGGAAACCCACCTTGACTCTAGCTCAAATATATTTTCTATCAGTGAGTGTTCCTTCTTCTGTACCACTCCAGCCTCTGCTCCTGCATCTACCATAGCAAAAATATCATCATAGGTTATAATCTCCTCTCTCACCAATGGTATTCCAAATATCTTAAAAATTATATTAGCTGTACCATTGAATATGAATATTAGAGGTTTTACTATTTGAATAAGAAATAGCATTGGTCTCACTATCACTGTAGATATCTTTTCTGGAGCTACCATTGCCATTCTTCTAGGTACTAAGTCAGCAAACTCTATAAAAAGTGCTGTTATTAGTACGAAAGATAGTGTATCACCTATGAAAGAGCTCTGTGATGACAACATTGGAATATAGTCTACTATAAAACTCTTAACATATGGAGCAATAATTCCATCTCCCACAATACCAGCCAATATAGATACTGCATTAGTTCCAATCTGAACAGCTGTAAAAAAATCTCCAGATGTATGTTGAATATCCATCACTCTTTCAGCATTCTTATTTCCCTCATCAATCATAAGTTGTAATTTCAATTTTCTAGCTGAAGCTAGTGATATTTCACTAATAGATAAAAACATACAGATACTCATTAAAATTATTATCAGTACGATCCTTATTCCAATACTCATACCTATCTCCTCAATCATCTAAATTTTTCTTATTTTTTAAGCCAATAAAAATTTCTCCTCTTAAATCTATTAAATTTTTATTTTTTATGCTAAAATAACTTTGGCTATAGTATAATTATAGCATATTTTAGCAAAAGTTGCATTGAATTTGAGGAGGTTTGATGTCATATTTAGAAATTTTGGGAATGATTGGTTTAGGAATTGGTTGTGGAGTTAGTAAGCTTGGTATTCCAGCTGCTCTTATCTTCTCACCTATCCTAGCTAGTATCTATGGTGGTAAGGCTTCGGCTGGTATTATCATTATCCCTATCCTCGTTTCTGACCTCATTGTTATGTATATCTACAGAAAAAATGCCGACAAAAAAGTTGTTTTAAAAATGCTTCCTCTTACATTTTTAGGAATGATTGTTGCTGTGATCTTTGGAAAATACATATCTGATGAGATCTTTAAGCAGAGTATGGGAATAATAATACTTATTATTGGAATTCTTACCCTAATGAAAAGCTTTAAGATTGACTTTTCTAAATTGAGTGTCCTGTTTGGATTTTTAGGTGGATTTGCTGCATTTATCGGAAATGTATCTGGTCCTCTAATGAGTATATATCTTCTAAATATCAAAATGGATAGAGATAAATTCTATGGTACTAGAACTTGGTTCTATTTTGTAGTAAATCTTGTTAAGGCAACTCTCTATGTAGTAGTTTTAAAAAACATACATCTAGAGACTTTCAAGTTAACAAGTGTAGCTATTCCATTTGTTTTTGTAGGAGTTTTTGCAGGAAAATACTTTGTTGAAAAGATGAATCAGGAGCTTTTTGAAAAGTTCATTGTTATACTTAGTATAATGAGTGGATTAAAACTGTTGTTTTTTTAAAATTAAGGAGGGGTTATGAATATAAAAGAGAAACAAAATCAACTTTCTGCTATAATCTATATTTTATTTATGGGATTTGGTTATCCACTGATTCGTTATATAAGTACAATATTTCACACTGTTAATACCAATGCTCTAATGTTTTTATCTGGTGGAACTCTCTTTGTTCTAGTTTCATTTTTCAAATTTAGAGATGAGTTGATAAAATTAAAAAATAATCTTTGGTTACTTCCAAGACTATTTCTTCTTGCTTCATTAACAGCTGGAAATATGTATTGTTTCGTTGGTGGACTCAGTAAAACATCTGCTCTGGCAGGTAGTATATTTGGAATATTAAGTATGCCATTTTCCATTATAATGGCTGCTATCTTCTTTTTAGATGAAAGGGAGAAAGTTAAAGAGTTACACTTTATTTTAGGTGGATTATTAGCTCTAGCAGGATCATTTATCTTTGTTCTAACTGGTGCTCACAAAAGTTCATCTAGTTCAGACTTTTTACTTGGAATCACTCTTTTAGCAGGAACAATTGTTATACAGACACTACAAAGTTTTGTTGTTAAGGGGACAGCTAAACACATACACTCTATGGTTATCAGTAGTTGCTCATCTATTTTGACAAGTATTATTTTCTTCACTATATCTATAATGACTGGAAATATACATGAGCTTCTAACTGCTTCAGGTGATAATATAACAAAAGTACTATTGACTGGTATGTACTCTATATTTGTAGGTATGGTTATGACATTTTTCATCATTCAAAAACAGGGTGTTGTTGTTTTAAATGTTTTAAAACTTACTTTACCACCTGTTACAGCTATTATAGGTTATCTACTATTAAATGAAAATATCACTCTATATCAAGGTATAGGTGCTTCTTTTGTCCTACTTGGTTGTATTGTAGCACTTCGTAGAAAAAAATAATCTTTTCTAGAATTGAATTTTATGGTATAATATTTAAGAAATTTTTTTATGGAGGAGATTGAATGTCAAAATTACCAAACTGTCCAAAGTGCAATTCAGAATATGTGTATGAGGATGAGAATCTATTAATATGCCCTGAGTGTGCTTATGAGTGGAGTTTAGATAATGAAACTGAGGAGGAAACTCTAGTTGTAAAGGATTCTAATGGAAACATTTTACAAGACGGAGATAGTATAACAGTTATAAAGGATTTAAAAGTAAAAGGAAGTTCTTTAGTAGTTAAAATTGGAACTAAAGTTAAAAATATTCGTTTAGTTGAAGGAGATCATAACATTGATTGTAGAATTGATGGTATTGGAGCTATGAAACTAAAATCTGAATTTGTAAAGAAAATCTAATTGATTTAAGAAAAGAGCAAGTTAGCCAAGCCTACTTGCTCTTTATTATTAAGTAATAATTATTTATTTATTAACTCATACTCTTTCATTGCTGTTCTAGCATATTTTCCTAGTGCTAATAGAGCTATTAAGTTAGGAAGTACCATCATTCCATTAAACATATCTGCCATCTCCCACACTAATTCAGCTTTTAATACAGATCCTTTAATAATAACCAACATAACAATAATTCTATATACATTTATTGAGATATTGTTTTTAAATAGGTATCTTATATTTGCCTCTCCAAAGAAATACCAACCTATGATAGTTGAAAAAGCAAAGAAGAATAGACATATAGCTATAAACATATCCCCATAAGAACCTAAAGATTTTACAAAAGCATTCTGTGTTAAGACTATTCCTGTTCCCTCTTGAACACCAGAAGTTAGAATAACTAAGGCTGTTCCTGTCAAAACTACAAAAGTATCTATAAAAACTGTAACAACAGCTACTATTCCCTGTTCTCCTGGGTGATTAACCTTAGCTATAGCATGAGCATGTGGTGTTGATCCCATTCCCGCTTCATTTGAGAAAAGACCCCTTGCCACTCCATATCTAACTGCTTGTTTAACACTTATTCCCACTGCTCCACCTACAGCTGCATGAGTAGTAAAAGCTGAAGAAAAAATTGAAGTTAGAGCTGGTACTATCTCTCTATAATTAATAAAAATAATTACTATACAAGCTGCTATATATAATCCCGCCATAACTGGTACTATCTTCTCTGTCACTGCAGCAACTCTTTTTATCCCACCAAAGAATACAAATCCAGCAAGTAAAGATATTACAACTCCCATAGCTATTGCTGGTACTCCAAAAGCCTTGTCAAAAGCTACAGATATTGAGTTGGCCTGTACTGCATTTCCCATCAATCCAAGAGCTAAGATACAAGCAATTGAGAAAAATACAGCTAAAGCTTTTGAAAGAAATTTATTCTTAAGAGCTGTCTCTATATAGTATGAAGGTCCTCCTGTTATCTGATTATTAACTCTTTTCTTAAACATCTGCCCCAATATAGCCTCAACGTATACAGTTGACATTCCAAAGAAAGCACTTACCCACATCCAGAATATAGCTCCAGGTCCTCCAGATACAATAGCTGTTGCTGCTCCAGCAAGGTTTCCTGTTCCTACCTGTGCTGCTACTGCTGTTGCCAAAGCCTGAAAAGATGACATTCCATTGTGATCTGCTGCTTTTCCATTAAGAGCCATTGAACCTGTAACTCTTCTTATTCCCTCACTAAATTTTCTAATTTGGATAAAATTTAGTTTTAATGTGAAGTAAACTCCTGTTCCCATCAAAAGAAGTATTAGAAAGTTCCCCCATAAAAATTCATTGATTGTTGTTACTACTTGTTGCATTTTTAATTCCTCCTATTTATTTCCTTTTAAATTGAATAAAAAAAGAAGGTAGAATCTACCTTCTGGAAATCAAAAAAAGAATTATACATAATATAACTAAATGTAAGTTGCATAATTCCTCTGTCCTTTTACCTGAGAGTTTAGTCCAATTGCTTGGGTTTGCTCCTTCGGTGCTCATAGAGTCTCTCCAGAGGCTCGTCCAATATAGGTCCATAGTTCATTCGAACTTGCCTGAAAGATTTACTTCGTCGGCGGCTTAACGCTCTCTCCCTATATCTTCATCCGATTTCTATTCAATTTTATCTTATAGGTCATATCATATGACATTTTTTTCTATTTGTCAAATATATTTTTTCTTTGCATAAAAAAATGAGAGAATTAATCTCTCAAATCTCTTAAATATTGTATTTTTATATTTGTCTTTTTTATATAATTATCTAGGTAGTCAACATCTTCATCAGCATTTTTCTTTTTGTACTCTACCATTCCTTTGTTAAACTTTGTAAAATCTTTCTCTAGCTCTGCTCTTTTCTTCTCCACTATGACATCATCCATCAACTTATCCATCTTATTAGAAAGCTTATTATATCTAGCTTCAGCACTCTTAGGAGTATAAGAACTACAAGAACTAATTAACATTACAAGGAACACTAAAGATATCACTCTCTTCATATATCTTCCTCCTGTAAAGAATGGCGATCCCGATGTGGTTTGAACACACAACCTATTCCTTAGGAGGGAATTGCTCTATCCAATTGAGCTACGGGATCACTACCTATTCATTATACTATAATTTTTATTTTTTGAAAAGGTTTTTTTTACTATGTTAAACTTTTAATTAAATATAACAGATGTTTTTGCCCAATTCCACTTAAACTTCCTATCTTATAGATATAGTCAACTATCTTCTCTCCACTACTCAAATCCATATTAGAATATTTGTAATATGATACAATCTCCCTTAAAATATGAGCATCACTTCCAAATGTTGCAGTTAGATTGTATCTCTCTCTCAACTCTCCAGCCATAAGATTTCTAACCATTGGAAGTGCATGGTTATGTGTTTCTAATGAATCCACTTTTTTTATTACATCATAGATATACTCTTTATTATTTATAAAATTTTTTTGTACTACTCCACAGATATGAGGAATTGATTTATGACACTCCCACTGATTTAAAACATCTAAATACTCATATATACCTCTATGAGTTTTAGCCATTCTCTTAATATTTCTATAAGGTTCTACCTCTTTTCTGTAAAACTCCTCTAGATCCTCCATTTTTTTAAAATAAACTAACATTTCAAATCCATCTTCACAACCTAGTTCCAATCCTGGAACATTGTTAATCCCTAACTCACGTAATTTAACAGCACCTCTTATCTCATTGTGATCAGTCACTGAGATTAGATATCTTTTATGATCTACAAAGTTTTTTAAAAATTCTGGCTTTATAAATCCATCTGAAGCTGTAGTGTGAATATGTAGATCATAATAAAAATCTCCAGCATACCTAAAATCACTCTCTATAAAAGGAAAAAAGAAATTTGAAAGTTTTTGAAACTCTACCATATCAGGTCAACTCTCTTTCTACATTATTGGAGCCAACAATCTACAGATTGACTCTTTTAATTTTATATAATAACCTCTTTTAGAATACTCACTTCTAAAGAGTCTGTGACTAAATTTAATATCGTTATTAAATATCTCTCTAAATGTTCTAGCTACATCTTTTTCATAAATATTTACATTTATCTCAAAGTTTTGATAAAAACTTCTGTAGTCAAAATTAGCTGTTCCTACAGTTACAACCTCATCATCAACAACTATAAATTTGCTATGTAGGAATCCTCTTCCATACTTGTATACCTCTACTCCCAAATCTAATAGTTCACCGCTAAAATACTGATTTACCCAGTAGATAAAAAAATGATCAGGCTTGTCTGGAATCATTATCTTTATCTCTACTCCTGATAGAGCAGCTATTTTTAAAGCATCTAAAACAGTGTCATCTGGAACAAAGTACGGAGTCTGAATGTAAATGTATTTTTGAGCTTTCATTATCATCTTAAGAGCATTATCCCTTATTGCTCTAAATTGATAGTTTGGTCCACTACTTACCACTTGCATATGTCCACTATGCTTTCCTTTTACCTCAATTAACTCTTTTAAAACCTCAGCATTATACTCATACTCTTTTTTATATGTGTATTTCTCTTTTTTTACAATGCCCCAAGAGAAGAAAAACTCTTTCTCTAACTCTATACACGCTTCTCCAAATATTCTCAATCCTGTATCTCTCCAATATCCAAGCTTTCCCTTTCCTAGATACTCATCTCCAATATTAAATCCACTTATATATCCATATTTGCTATCTATCAAACACAATTTTCTATGATCTCTATAATTTGCTCTTAAGCTTGTGATTTTGAACCAAGGGAAAATTGAAGGAAAAAATACTCCTACTTCAATTCCATTAGCTTTAAATCTCTTTAACATCTTTCTATCATAGCCACCAGCACCATCTACTATGATCTTTATCTTCACTCCCTCTTGGGCTTTTTTCAATAGTATCTCACCAATCTCGCTTCCAAGTCCATCTCCTCTAAAGATATAGTATTCCATATTGATACTTACTTTGGCATTTTTTAAATCCTCTTTTACACTTGAAAAGAAATCATTTCCATCTATAAAAATCTTACTTGTATTTAAAGATGTAAGTTGATTTTTAGATGAAATCTCAACATAGGATATTAGTTGCTCCCATTTCACCAACTCTTTATAGTGGGAAAATCCCATCACTTTTTTACTATATAAAAATTTCCATTTATAAAATTGATTAACCACTCTTTTCTTTCTAAAACTCAATCCAAAAAACAGATAGGCTACAAATCCTAGATATGGAGCCAGTACTAAAAGTGTTATCCAAAAGAGAGTAAATAATGGATTTTTCCTCTCCAATAGTACTATAATAAATAGAAATAATGCATTGATTACAATAATATAATCTCTAAAAAACGGTATTAAAATTTCCATACTTTTACCTCCTTAATAAATTGTAGCACTTTTTTCTTAAAAAATCCTTTTTTTTTTAATTTTTTGTTGTTTATTTCCCAATTATAAGTTATACTAATAGTGAACTATTTTAATTTTTAAGGCAGGTGAGAACTATGAAGAACTTTTTTGAAAAATTTGAAAAAGATCAAAAATTTAATCTTTTTACTGGTGATTTTTTAAATAAGTTAACTGGATATCCTTCAAAAGCTGACATCTCAGAAGCCATTTTATCAGAGCTACAGCAATCTACAAAAAGATATATAAAAGATATGAACTCTTTTTCAGATATAGTGCAGGCATATTTAGATGCAGTTATAGATACAAAAAAGAATTTGGTTAAACAGATTAAAGAAAATTTCGAACATAGATATAGTGTAAATATTGATATATATAGCAATATTATCAATTCAGGTTTATTTGAAAATATTTTTACAAATAACTTTGATAATATTATTGAGACTAATTTTTGTGATTCAATTACAAAAATTACTCCTACTAATATTCAAAAGAGAAAAGAGAATACTATAGGTTACTATAAATTTTTAGGGGATATGTCCTCTGTTTCTACTTTCTTTATCTCTAGTCAAGATATTAGAAAATTAAAGACTTTGGAATTTTATTCAGAGTTTTTTAAGAGAGTTAGAGAGGAGATCAAGAGTAGACCAACTATCTTCTTAGGAATTGATTTAGAAGATTCTGATATGATGAATATGCTTAGTTTCATCTTAGAACCTCTAAAGGAGTTCCAACCTATATATATGATTACCAATACTTCTATTATTAGTAGTAAATCAGCAGATTTAATTGGAAAATACAATATTAAATTAATTACCTCTAGTACAAAAGATTTCCTAGATTATTTTAGTGAAATTTCACAAAAAGAAGAGAGAATACTTCCTGAAAAAAAGTTTGTGTGGTAGTATCAGAGGAAGTTAATCCCGATAGTACTACCACTGAAAATACAGAAAAGGAAACTTCTCCTCTACTAAAATTAGACTATGATTCAGCTATAGAAGAGGATGTAAATCCTCTAGACATAATTGCTGACACTCCTATTAAGGATGACGTTCCATATGAGTCTTCTGAACCTAAAACTGTAACATTGATTAAAGAAGCTGGAATTGAAACTGGTATAGAGATTCAATATACATCTATGAAACTAAAAAATTTCCCAATTAAAGATAGTAATATATCTCATTATGAAAAAGAGATCGAACAGATCAGTTTAGGAAATACTACTTTACATATTGGAGAGACTCCGTTATTAAATGTTAATTTGAGAATAGTTAGTTTCAATAAGTTTAAGATATTTGAATTTAAGACGAGAGAGTTTAAGTTAGGCTTGAGTATAAAATTGGAAAATAATACTCTTATCAAAGAGGGAGACTTCTTTAGGTATGAAATCTTTAGCAAGTTAAAGAACTCTCGACTGAATGCTGTTGCTGACCTTATTAGAAGAGTTTTTTCAGGTGAAAGATTATCTTTCCACGTAAAAGACCTACATGGAGATATTATTTTTGAAAATCCTATACAATCTCATAAATTTGGTATGATATTAAAATCTGTCACTCAATATGAGAGCGTTGAGTCAATTATCTCACCATCTAAGAGTAAAGCTTTCTCTGATACATCTATGGATTTCTATACTCTACACCTTTTACAATGTTATTTAGAGGATAAGAAAATCTTAAACAGTTGGTTAAATTTTAAAGTTGAAAATAAAGATGGAATAAGAGAGGGAGATAGTTTAGTTTTTATCAAGAAGCACCCTCTTGATTTCAGAGGAATTAACTACTCTCTTCAAGAGAAAATAGTTATAAAAGATCAAATTTCTCAAAAAGATATTAATGAAAAGTCTAACTCAATTGTTGGATATAGAAAATTAGTTGAAATACAGCTTGAAAAAGTTGAAAAATAGTTTTAAATTAAGGAGTAAATTGTGTTTAATATGCTTGATAAAGATCAATTTTTTAAAGAATTTTCAATAGATGAGGAGTATTTTGCATCTACTGGTCTTGTTTGGGAAGAGCTGAATAAGATTTATGATAACTATGTAAAATTAGTACCTCAGTTGGAGAAAGAAGCTGAGTATATCGTTTCTAAATTAATTGATATTCCTAGTGTACACTCAGTTAGAAGAAGAGTAAAAAAACCTAAACACCTAATTGAAAAGATTATTAGAAAAGGAAAAAAATATGTTGATAGAGGTATCTCTGTTGATACTTATAAGGGAATCGTTACTGACCTTATTGGTATTAGAGTGCTACACCTTTTTAAAGATGATTGGAAAAATATACATCACGAGATATTAGGACTTTGGGACATTAGAGAAACTCCTCAAATTAATATCAGAAGAGGAGATTATAATGTGATACAATTACAAGAGAGTATCTCTGAGATGAACTGTGAAATAATAGTTAGAGATCACGGATATCGTTCTGTACACTACCTTATTGGAATTCCTGTGACTAAAAAAGATGAGATTCTTGTGGAAATACAGGTTAGAACTGTTTTTGAAGAAGCTTGGAGTGAGATAGATCACTTGATGAGATATCCTTATGATGTTAACAATCCTATTATAACTGAGTATCTGGCTATTTTTAATAGAATAGTTGGAAGTGCTGATGAAATGGGAACATTTATTAAAAATATGAAATCTCAATTTACATTAAAACCTGAAGAGGAAATGGATAAAAGAGAATTAGATACTAAATTTAAATAGAACTATAACTAAAAAACTGAGGAGAATCAAGCTCCTCAGCTTTTTTATAACATTCCTCTTTTTTGTAAAACTACTGTGGTTAGATATGTTAATAGATCAGATACAGGTAAAGCTAACCATACCCCTCTCTCACCTATTATCTTCGGTAA
Source organism: Fusobacterium sp. SYSU M8D902 (assembly GCF_040199715.1). Classification (NCBI taxonomy): domain Bacteria; kingdom Fusobacteriati; phylum Fusobacteriota; class Fusobacteriia; order Fusobacteriales; family Fusobacteriaceae; genus Fusobacterium; species Fusobacterium sp. SYSU M8D902. The sequence continues at coordinate 45,091 of NZ_JBEFNA010000008.1, read as the reverse complement.
GATAAATAAAGTAATAGCTACATACACTGTACTTCTTAATATAGATAGTAAATTGGCTGAATTAGCCTTTCCCTTTGATTGTAAATAAGCTATATTTATAAAATTAGCTCCCATAAATATGATAGCACTTGTATATAGTATCATTCCTTCTGATGCTTTCTCTCTTAAAACAATATCATTATTAAATAGAACAATCAAGCTCTTACTAAAAAACACTACCCAAATCAATATAAGTGTTGAAATTACTAATGAAACTCTATGTCCCAATTTATATATCCCTTTTACCCTATCATTTAGCTTAGCACCATAGTTATAACTTACAATTGGTTGTATTCCTTGTCCTAATCCAGAGAATAACATTCTAAAGATATAGAATATATAACCTACTATACAGAAAGCTGAAACTCCCAACTCTCCACTATATTTCATAAATGATAAGTTAAATAGTATTGTTATCAGAGCTACTGCAAATTCCATTATAAAAGATGGGAATCCTATCATCAACATTTTATATAAAATATTTAATTTTAACTTCATAAATTTATATTTAAAGTGACAACCAAATCTGAAAAAATATTTTATTAAAAACAGCATTGAAAATAGTTGTCCAATAGCTGTAGCTAAAGCTCCTCCAAACATTCCCCATCTAAATACTATTATAAATAGCCAGTCTAAAATTATATTTGTAACAGCTCCAATTACCATTGCTATAAATGCATATGTTGGTGACTTATCATTTCTAACAACAGCATTTAAGCTATTTGCCAACATCAAAAAACCTACTCCAACAGTACAAGGATAAAGATAGGCTTTTACCATTGGTAATAGTTGTTCACTAGATCCCATTAGATATAATAGCTTTTCGTTGAAGATTATAACCATCAACACTATAAAGATATAACTTATTATATTCAAAGTTATTATATATGAGAAACATCTATTTTGAATTTTTTTATTTTTGGGATAGAGGGATATCAGTGTTGATCCTCCTACTCCAAACATCAAACTCAAAGCTGCTCCAAAGTTTACTATTGGATAACCTATATTTATAGCAGCAAGTCCATCTGCTCCAACCCCTTGTCCTATAAAAACCCCATCAATTATGGCATAAAAGGCTGTAACTAACATTCCTGTTACAGCAGGAATAGAAAAGTTTAAAAATAATTTTCCTATTGAATCCTTCCCTAAGCTAATTGATTTTGACATAGCTCCTCCTGTTTCAAAGCAAAGACTGACTCCAAAAAGAAGCCAGTCTAATTATTTTAATTAACTATTATTTTTTTATAAATTTTAATGGTTTATCATTTCCTAATAATGAAATGCTGTTCTCTTCTATTACAATTTTATTTACATTTGCTAATTTTCTTAAATACTCAACTTCGCTCTCCATCTTAGCTGGTTCTCCAGCCATCATAGTAGATGCTACATTATCAATAGTTACCTTATCTCCTTCTATCTCTACAACACCAAAGTATCTATTAACTCCTGAAAAACCATAGATCTTTCCACTATCAAATACTACAGTAATATCTGATCCTTCCAATGTATATTCTACTCCTTTTATAGAGTTCATATCTAACATAGTTTGGGCAGTTTTACTCATTGTACTCACTTTATCAGCTGTCTCACTTGTTTTTTCTAATGCTGTACATCCACTTAACAAAGCTCCTATTAGTGTTATCATCAATAATGATTTTTTCATTTACACCCTCTCCTCTTCTAATTTTATACTGTTTAATAATTGTAACATATTCAGAAAAATATATCAATTTATTTTATTCTTTTAAAAACAGGTTTCATCTTATCAAATCCACAAATATAGCTTACTCCTATACTTTTTAAGAACTCGTATGCCACATCAAAGTCAAGAGTTAGATACTCTTTAATATGTGAATCAGACCCTATAGTTATGATCTCTCCACCCAATTCAAAATATCTTTTTACTATATCTGTACACGGATAAAATCTGTTCTCTTTATATCTATAACCTGAGGTATTGATCTCTATCCCCTTTCCCTTATGGATCAGTGTTCTCAATATCTCATCAATTATATCTTTGTGCATATGATAATCCATACCTCTGTACTCAGGTCCACCATATCTAGTTACAAAATCCATATGACCATATACAGAAAACTGTTCATATTTTTTCACATTATCTAAAACTGTTTCAAAATAAAATCTCTGTAACTCCTCTTTATTTCTTGTTTTTTGAAGCTCTCCCCAAGCTAGATCACATCTATTAATAGCGTGTGTTGAAGCTATTACAAAATCAAATGGGTATTTTTTTACCTGCTCTTCCAAATACTCCCTTGTATGAGGTTGTACTCCCACTTCTACACCCAATTTTATATCTAATTTTCCTCTATACTCATCTTGATACTCTAATACTGTTTTAGTATATTTATCTAAATTTAAAATCCATTTTTCTGTCATTCCTTCAATATCATACTCTAAATGATCAGTTATTGCAATCTCGTCTAAACCTAAAGAGATTGCTTTTTCAAAAATATCTCTCATATTCTGATTAGAATCCCCTGAAAACTCACTATGAATATGATAATCATTTATAAACATCTCTCTCACCTCTAAATATAATTCATATTTTACATATTCTAACATATTTTTTAAATTAAATATATTCCTTCTTTAAAAATTTACTCTTTAATTCCCTTCCTGTCCTTTAATTAATCATTTTTTATTATTCCCACGCAATTCTCTATCTACTTGACAAAAGAGATAAATAGGGGTATATTAGTTAAAAATTAAACTTTTATTTAGGAGGAAATATGAGTAAAATTTTTGCCCATAGAGGTTTTAGTGGTTATTATCCTGAAAATACTATGCTAGCTTTTAAAAAAGCTATTGAAATAGGAGTTGATGGTATTGAGTTAGATGTACAATTGACAAAAGATAATACTGTTGTTATTATACACGATGAAACTATTGACAGAACAACCAACGGAGATGGACTAGTTAAATCCTATACATATGATGAATTAAAAAAATTTGATGCTTCCTTTAATTTTAATAACTTTGGTTTTAATAGAATTCCAACTTTAGAAGAGTATTTTTTACTTGTTAAAGACTTAGATATAATTACTAATATTGAGCTTAAAACAAGTGTTTATCAGTATTTAGGAATTGAAGATTCAGTTCTTGAGTTAATAAAAAAATATAACCTAGAAGATAAGGTTATTATATCTAGTTTTAACCACTTTTCTATCTTAAGAATGAAAAAATTAGCACCTCAGATAAAATGTGGTTTTCTCTCTGAAGATTGGATAATTGATGCTGGAAAATATACTTTTTCTCATCAAATTGAGTGTTATCATCCACGTTTCAATAATCTTATTCCTGAAGTTATTGAGGAGTTAAAAAAATTTAATATTGAGATTAATACTTGGACGGTAAATGATGAAAGAGATATGTTATATCTTAAAGAAAAAGGGATAGATTCAATTATTACAAATTTTCCAAATATGGCTAAAAATCTATTTAAGTAAATAAAATTCTATTGAAAATTTTGGATAAATATTATAAAATTTAGAAAGTTAGATAATAATTTAGATTATATATTTTAATCTATGGAGGTAAAAATGTTTGATAAAAATGTATATATCGAAAGAAGAGAAGGATTGAAATCTCTTTTAAAATCTGGTGTTGTAATTTTACCTGGAAATCAAGAATCACCTAGAAACTACAGAGGAAATAACTATCACTTTGAGCAAGATGCTAGTTTTTTATATTATTTTGGTATGAATGTTCCAAATCTTATAGGAGTAATTGATGTTGACAATAATAAGGAGTATATTTTTGGTACTGATTTTACTCTTGATGATATTGTTTGGATGGGAGAACAAAAATTATTAAAATCTTTTGCTGAAGATGTTGGAATAAATAATTTTGTTGAAATGACAGAGTTTTCTCAATTTGCTAACTCACTTTTAGAGGAGAAAAGAGAACTACTATTTTTACCACAATATAGAAGTGAAACTACTATGCAATTGAGCAAATACTTTAAAATTGACCCATTTAATTTTAATAATTTTGCATCTGAAAAACTTATTCTAAGTGTTGTTGAACAGAGAAACACAAAATCAGCTCTAGAGATCTCTGAAATTGAGAAAGCTGTAAATATAACAAGAGAGATGCATCTCAAAGCTATGGAAGTAGTTAAGCCTGGAATGAAAGAGTATGAAGTAGTAGCCGCCCTTGAAGAGGTTGCAGCTAGATACAATGCCTCTACATCTTTCCACACTATATTCACAAGAAACGGTCAGATACTACATAATCACTATCATGGTAACACTTTACAAGAGGGAGATCTAGTAGTATTAGATGCTGGTGCTAGAATCGAGAATGGATATTGTGGTGATATGACAACTTCTTTCCCTGTTTCTGGTAAGTTTACTGATGTACAAAAAGATATTTATTCACTTTTGATAGAGATGTTTGAAAAGGCTGAAGAGCTTATCAAACCTGGTATAACTTACAAGAAGGTACACCTTGAAGTATGTAAAGTCTTAACTGAAGGAATGAAAAAGAGAGGGCTTATGAAGGGAGATACAGAGGAAGCTGTAAAAGCTGGAGCTCATGCTCTATTTTTCCCACATGGACTAGGTCATATGTTAGGACTTGATGTACATGATATGGAAGCTCTTGGAGAAAACTATGTAGGTTATGAAGATTTTCCTAGAGAGATGCAATTTGGTCTTAAATCATTGAGATTAGCTAGAAAGTTAAGACCTGGTTATGTATTTACTGTTGAACCTGGTATATACTTTATCCCTGAATTAGTAAGAAGATGGAAGGAAGCTAACAAGTTTACTGAGTATCTAAATTATGAAGAGATTGAGAAGTACCTTTCTTTTGGTGGAATGAGATATGAGGGAGATTTCTTGATAACTGAAACAGGAGCAAGAAGATTAGGTGATAAGATGCCTAAATATCCTCACGAAGTTGAAGCATGTATCAATAGATAAAATATAAAGTAAAGAGTGTAGATGATCAGATTTTATCTACACTCTCTTTTTTAACCTATATATCTAAATTTACTGACAATTTAAAGTTAGTTTTTTATATGTTGAAAAAATATTTAAAACTTGTAACTTTACTCCTAACTCTAAACTATCTTCATCTATATCAAACTTATCATTGTGAAGTGGTGCTACTATACCTTTAGAAATATTTCCAACACCTAAATTAAAGAAAGCTCCTGGCACTTTTTCAACATAGTAAGCAAAATCTTCAACTCCCATATTAGCCAATTTCTTTTCATAAACTCCCTTTTCTCCCAATAGCTCTTTAGCATTTGCTTTGACTATATCCACATATTCGTCATGATTTACAAGAGCGGAGTATCCATCAGCATATGACACTTTTCCCACTGCACCATAAGCTTTAGCTGAATTCTCTACCATCTCTTTTATTCTCTCTTTAGCTCTTACTTTTACATCGTTGGATAGTGTTCTCAATGTTCCTGAAGCTACAACTCTTTGAGCTACTATATTTTCTTTATCTCCACCATTTATCTTCCCTAAACTAAGTACAGCTGAATCTCTTGAATCTATATTTCTACTGATAATGCTTTGAAGTGATGTAATTATACTACAAGCTGTAACAATGGCATCTACACCTTGACTAGGGTAAGCTCCATGACAACTTTTTCCCTCTATCTCTATCTTTACATCAGTTGACGAGGCACAATAAGCTCCATATTTTATTCCAACTACTCCACACTCTATTGTAGGATCTACATGTAAACCATAGATTGCATCTACACCTTCTAGGCAACCATCTTCTATCATAGGTAGAGCTCCTCCACTTGTCTCTTCAGCTGGTTGAAAAATTAATCTTACATTACAAGGTAATACCTCTCTATTTTCTGACAATGCTTTTCCAACACCTAAAAGTATTGCTGTATGTACATCATGTCCACAGGCATGCATCTGACCATCTATAGTAGACTTATACCCCTTACTACTACACTCTAATATTGGCAATGCGTCCATATCAGCTCTTAAAGCTATAGTTTTATCCTTATCTTGCCCCTCTATATCTGCTACTATACCTGATTTTCCTACTCCAACTCTATATTTAATTCCCAATTCATCTAAAATATGAGTTACATATGCTATTGTCCTTGGAAGTTGAAAATCTAATTCTGGTATCTTATGTAGATCTCTTCTTGTCTCAATTAACCAATCTTTATTAATGCTATCAAATACTGTTTTTACGCTCATTTTTCCTCCTAGTTATACTTATAAAAAAAGGAGAAAATTTTTGTCCAATAAGATAAAAATTTTCACCTTTAATCTCTATAATCTTAATTAATCTATTATTTCTGCTTCATCTCCAGTAGCAAAATCATAGTTTCCAAATCCCAATATTGGATAGAAAATAAATCCTAAAAATGTAAGTCCTAAACCAAATAATACAGGTGAGCTTATTTTGAAGTTTTTAGCAATATTTATATTTATCTTTATAACTACAAAGAAGTTCACTATTGGTATTATTAGAAGTAGAATATACCACCAACTCAATTTAGCTAAAACTGTTATCATTAAATACACATTATAAATTGGAATTAATGATGTCCACCCCTGTAATCCTGCCTTTGTAAAAGCTTTCCACATTCCTGCTAGAACAATGATTAAAATAATTAAACCAATCATCTTAAATCCTCCTTCTGATGTTTTTATATTTTATTTTTTTGAAACCAATTTAAAATATCCGTCCTCTGTTTTCTCTATTTTCCCCTGTTTTAATAGATTTCCAACAGCTCTTTTAAATGCTTTTTTACTCATATTAAAATAGTCCACTATCTGTTCTGGAGTAGTTTTGTCATTGAATCTGAAACTATCTTTTAAAATTCTCATTTTTTCAAGTATTAGCTCAGCATCTTTATCTAATTGGATATAAGCAAGTTCTCTAGGAGAAAGATCCAATTTTCCATCTTCTCTTACTCTTATTACTCTCGCTTCTATTTCATCACCTATCTTATAGTTTTTGAAGTACTCATTTTTTGGTATTAATCCAAAATATCTATCCTCTACAGCAACAAAAACACCAATCTCATCATTTATTCTATATACTGTTCCTGAAACTATATCATTTTTCTTCATTGATGTACTTGGTAATAAGAATTTATATATCTTCATTGTAGCTGAAAGTCTACCCTTACTATCCTCATAAATTCCTACTAAATATCTTTTTCCAACTTCAACATCAGTCTCCTGCTGTCTTTTAGGTAGAAGTAACTCCTTCTTCAATCCCCAATCCATAAAAGCTCCTAAAGTTGGGTGAACATCTGTTACCTCTAACTTAGCTAAAGTTCCTACTAAAGCTTCTGTCTTTCTAAAAGTTGCCACTGGTCTATCTTCAGAGTCCATATAAACTAGAACTTCAACCTCGTCTCCCTCTTTTAAATCTCTATCCTCTAATTCATTGTTAGGTAAAAGTATATTATCCTTACTATCACCTGTTCCAGCATCAAGGTACGCCCCAACACTAGCAAAATTATTTATAACCAATCTCTGTCTTTTTCCTATTTTTATCATCAATTTCTCCTTATCTTTCTAACAATACACCTGTATTATACATTTTATTTTTATTTTTTACAAGAATAATTTTTTAATTTCATCTTTTAATTCTAAATGCTTCTCTTCTTTTTTAAATATCTTTTTTATTGTAGTAGGTTTTTTTGAAAAAACTATAATAGTATCTCCTAACTCCACAGCTAAATCTATATCGTGTGTGATGAGAAACACTGTTTTTCTCTCCTTCGTTTGAAATAATTTTAGATAATCAACTATCTCTTTTTTAGTTTTAATATCTAAAAATTCAAAAGGCTCGTCCATAAAAAGATAATCACTTGGAAAGGCAAAAGCCCTTGCTATTCCAACTCTCCTCTTCATACCACCACTTAAATTCTTCGGGTATTCATCTCTATAATCCAAGAGATTTACCACTTTCAAATACCTCTCTATATACTCTTTCATAGTATCTTGAGGAATCTTATCCTTTAAGACATACTCTATATTTTCATATACAGTTTTCCAAGGAATTAAAGTGTCCTCTTGAAAAATATAGGATATCCCTTTCTCTATATCTCTTTCATAAACTACCTCTCCTGAATATTCGGTAATATCTTTGGATAAGATATTTAGAAGTGTTGTCTTTCCACAACCAGACTCCCCTAAGATCACAGTAACTTTTCCCTCTTCTCCAACAAAAGATATCCCTGACAAAACAGCCCTATCTCCAAAGCTTTTCTCTATATTTTTTACTTCCATCTATAACTCCTACTCACCATATAGTTCAATCTTTTTAAGCCATTTTCTAAAATATAGTTAATCACTATTACAATTGCAATCCAAGCAAATATATTTGAGCTTTCTAAGTATATCTTATTCAAAAATATCTCCCCACCTATTGAAAAGCTCTCCTGTGAAAGTACCTCTCCAGCTATTATCACTTTGAATGTCAAGCCAATATATGAGGGTAAATTTGGTGCTATAGAGTAGTAGACACTTGGGATATAGATATCAGTTATCACTCTCTTTTGAGGTACTCTATATATTTTTGACATTTTTAAAAGATTGACATCACTGTTATTTAATGCCCCTAAAATACTCTCATAGAGTATTGGAAAGAGTATCAAGGATCCAACTACTATTGGAACACTCTCTGTTGTACTCCAAATCAATACCAATATAATTATTGCTATTGTTGGTACAGCTCTTAAGAATACTATGAATGGTGATAACAGTTGTTTAACTACTTTATATTTATATGATATTGTTGCAACTATAGTAGCTCCCAAAAGAGATAACAATATCACTAAAAAAAGTCTGCTTAAAGTATTGTATAGAGTGTGTAAAAACTCTATACTTCCCATTATTTTTAAAAGTGATTCTCCCACTTGATCAACTCTAGGAAAAAGAAGAGAGTTGTCTATAAACAAGGCAACTCCCTCCCAAATAACAATAAAGAGTATAAAGGAAAGTATTCTATAACTACTTTGCAAATATCTCTTCATCTGGTACTTTTCCTCCGATTACTTTACTATTTACTTCATTCAAATTTTTAAAATACTTATTGTACTCCTCTTGACAATCAAATATTGGTGTATAATAGATATTTGCTCTTTTCAATATCTCATCTAAATTGCTTGTATCTACAGTTATGTTATTCTCTTTGATATTTTTTGTAGTTCTCTCTCTATCCTTATATAATAGTACACTGCTCTCTCTAATTTTTTCTACTAATTTTTCTACTAATTTTGGATTTGAACTATATAACTCCTCTTTTACCACCAAAGTTGCTTGAGGGTAACCTAGATCTGACTCCATTATATTTTTCCATTCATCATTTAAATTGGCTACAATATTTGTAGTCACACTCTTAGTTAGAATTTTACTTAGCATTGGCTCTGGAATAACTGCTGTATCTATTTTTTTACTTAGAAATAGCATAGCCAACTCATTTCCATTGGCTAGATAATTTATCTCTAAATCCTTATTGCTTAGTCCCTTAGCTTCTAAAATAGATTGAAATATTATATCTGGAGTTAATCCCTTTCCAAAAGTATATACTTTTTTTCCTTTTAATTCATCTAATGAGGAAATATTATCTCTACTTATTACATAGAAAGATCCCCAACCTACTGTTCCCAAAATCTTATAATTTAAATTCTTATTATATAGTTGAGCTGAAAAGTTTGAAGGAACTATTCCTATATCTCCCTCTCTCTTTAGCATATCTACTACAAGGGCATCTGAGGCTTTCTCTATCTTATAAGTCACTGTGTCCTCATCTATAGTTTTTACATCAGACATCATATTAGCTATAGACATAGCTGGTAATCCATCAGGAACTAAAAAGTTTATATTTTGTGCATAGGCACTTAAACTCAACAAACCTAACAAAAACATCTTTACTATCTTACTTTTTATCATCTATTATCTCCCCTTGAAAAACTCTTGTGAATCACCAAAATAGTAACTTCTATCTTTTTTATTTAGAAATAGTAATCTGTTTGCATACTGACATATCTCTTTTATATTGTGAGTTATAAATATAACTGTCAATTGATCCTCACTACATAGAGTCTTTATCGTCTGATAAAAGGCTAACTTATTCTTCATATCAAGTGTTGAGTTAGGACTATCTATTATTAATAGCTTCGGCTCTGTTATCAGGTGCTTTGCCAAATTTGCTCTCAACAGCTGACCTTTATTTAATTTGTTAATCTTTTGATCTCTGATATCATATAGATCCAATCTTTTTAAAAGGGAGTCTACCTTATCCCAATCTTCATCTTTAAAGAGTCTTACTCTTTTTTTAGATAGTAGTGCCACTGCCACTACCTCTCTTACTGTTCCTATAAAATTCTCTTTCTGTTGTGCTGAGTTTTGAGCAATATAACTGACCTCATCTTTTCCTATATTGTGGTACTGTATATCTCCACTCACTCCTGAATTAATCAAACCTAAAATACTCTTTATCAAAGTACTTTTTCCAGAACCAGGCACTCCTCCTATAGCTAGATAATCGCCTTTTTCCACAACAAAAGAAAGATTTTCTAAAACACTTCTGTTCTTGTACAATAAGCAAAAATTTTCCACTGTTAAAATATTTTCCATCTAGCTACCTCCAATAAAATATATATTCCATACTATATTATATCACGATCTAAAATTTAAGTAAATCAAATTAAATAATATTTAACAAGAATAAAAAAACTACACTCTCTATCTCATCTTGAAATTTTGAGTGTAGTCTATTATTTGATTATTTATCTAATCTATTCCATTTAGCTTGTCCCTCTTGGTATAGATCCCCACCATAGATATCATTTATAACTATTGCTGGAAACTCCTCTACTTCCAATCTTCTAAGAGCCTCTGCTCCTAAATCCTCATAAGTTATTAATTCAGCTTTTTTTATAGATTTTGATATAAGTGCAGCAGCTCCACCAACTGCAGCAAAATAAACTGCCTTTTCAGAAACAATAGCTTCCTTAACCTCTTTTGATCTAGCTCCTTTTCCTATCATTCCCTTTAATCCTACTTTAATTAGATCTGGAGCATATGCGTCCATTCTATAACTTGTAGTTGGTCCAGCACTTCCTATTGGCTTTCCTGGTTTTGCTGGTGTAGGTCCAACATAGTAGATCACTTGCCCTTTTATATCTATAGGTAACTCTTTTCCCTCTTCTAATAATTTAACAAGTCTTGCGTGTGCAGCATCTCTTGCTGTATATATAACTCCTGTTATCTTAACTGTATCCCCAGCTTTTAATTTAGCTATATCTTCCTCTTTTAAAGGTGTTGTAATATGATATTCCATTAGCTTTTCCTCCTCAAACCTCTATCTATAATTCTATCTCTTTATGTCTAGCTGCATGACAGTTTATATTGATTGCCACTGGTAAAGCAGCTATATGGCAAGGATAAGTATTTACTTTTACAGCAAGGGCAGTAGTTAAACCTCCCAATCCTAATGGTCCAACTCCTGTTTTATTTATTAACTCTAACAACTCCTCCTCTAATCCTCTTGCAATAGGATCTGGATTCATATCATTTATATCTCTTAAAATAGCTTCTTTGGCTAGAATAGCTGCTTTTTCAAAGTTTCCACCTATTCCTACTCCAACTATTATTGGTGGGCAAGGATTTCCACCAGCATTTTTCACTGTATCAACTACTAATTTTTTTACACCCTCTATTCCATCTGAAGGCTTTAACATCTTCAAAGCACTCATATTCTCAGATCCTCCACCTTTTGGAGCCACAACTATTTTAACTTTATCTGAGTTTGGAACAAGTTTTGTATGGATTATAGCTGGAGAGTTATCCTTAGTATTAACTCTATCTAATGGATGTCTTACAACAGATTTTCTAAGGTATCCCTTTTCATAACCTCTTCTAACTCCCTCATTTATAGCTTCATATATATCTCCCGATATTTTTACCTCTGTACCTATCTCTAGGAATACAACTACTATCCCTGTATCTTGGCACATAGGAACTTCCTCTCTCATAGCTATCTCATCATTCTCTATGATCTGCCCTAAGATATTTTTTCCTACTTCTGATTCCTCTTTCTCATAAGCATCTTTGATCTTATCTAGAACCTCTTTCCCAATAAAATAATTCCCTTCAATGCACATTCTTTCTACTTCATCAGTAACTCTTTTTAAATCTAATTCTTTCATTAGAAACCCGCCCTTCTTTTAAAGTTAAACTTTAATTTTTTTGTAACGCTCTAAGTTTATCATACCATAAATTCCATATTTTTTGAATAGTTCCTAGGATAGATTTTTAGTATCTACTTCTAGAATAGAATATATTTAATTAATAATAGAAAAAAGAGAGCACTCTTCAAAGCACCCTCTCTTCACATCTATTTCTTATAGTTTTCCAATCTTTGATATAGCATAGTTGCTGCTGATTCCATCAATCTAGTCTTTATAAACTCATCACTGATCTCAGCAAAATAATTAGTTGCTATCAGAGTTGCAAATCCATGGGCATACATCCAACAATCTAGATAAAGTTCTATTTTAAACTCTTCATCTAAATGATCAAATCTCCCATCTTTTAACATCTCTTCCTTTATCAGATCTCTAAACTCTCTTATTACTTCATTTCTCTTTCCCAAGCTCTCTTTTAAAAATATAGCTCTAAATAACTCTTTTTCCTCTCTTGCAAATATACATATACCCATTCCAATATTCAAGAAAATCAAGTTTGTTCTCTCTTTTTTTACATACTCAAGAAAAAGCTGTTTTGCATTCTCTAAAAGCTCATGTTTCAATATATCCATTGAATTGTAAAAGCTATATATTGGTGCTGGAGATGACTCCAGTGATTTTGCAAGATTTCTAGCACTAATACCCTCTATCCCCTCAGCTTTAAATATCTCAAAGGCTTTATTATATACCTGTTCCTTTGTAAATATTGGTTTTTTTGGCATTGTGTCCTCCTTTAATTATATCTAAAACTATTAGAATCTCTTAGTATAAGATACTCCCATAGCAGTTATACTCTTACTATATTCAGGATTTTTAACATCTTTAAATATTGGACTTGAATACTTTTGATTATAGTGTCCATCTTGAGAATCATAGATAAAATGTGTTACTGTGAATACCCACTCTGTTGTCTCATCTGGATTATATTTTAATCCTGTTCCTAACATTACAGAGTTTAATCCATATTCTATATCATCATAAGATGTTACCTTTGCTCCTGTATCAGCATAGTTTATACTTCCTAATACTGCCCATTTAGGTGATAATCTATATTCAGTTCCTAAAGCTAACTCCCAACCATTATCATATTCTGGGTGTATCTCTTTAACTCCTAATGCTGCTAAACCTGATTTTCCTTTTTTCACTCCACTATCCATCTTAGCATCTTTGTTGAAATAGTAGTTTCCTGATAGAGCCACTGTCCAATCATCAGTTACTTTATATGACATACCTGCTGCTAATATAGCTGGCAGATCTCTTCTTGATTTAGTTCCAATAGAGTACTCAGGATAGAAAGCTCCAAATCCTAATCCGTCTATTCCATCTATTCCTAATTTTATACCTTTTTCACTACCATGGGCCTTAAAGTTTAACTTAACTCTAGTATCATATCTCATAGCTAGGTTTAATCTATCTGAAGCCTTATAGTTTAAACCAAGTTGCCCTCCAAATCCCCAAGCAGTTCTTTTAGAATCCATATGAGCCGATCCCAACTCTTTTTTTAATAATTTTGAATCTACATAAATATCCCCTTTTAAAGTTCTACTTCCATAGATAGCTCTACCTGCTACTGATAGTGATAGTTTCTCATCAACTTTAAATACCTTACCAAGAGTATTCTGAATATATAGATTTGATCCCTCCACCTTTGATCTATCCGTATTTAATCCCATTTGAGTCAATATTGCTGTATTTTGATTTTGAGCAAAAATACCATTCAATATATCTGGAATTACAGCTGTACCAGCCACTCCATCTTTATACTTTAGGTCTCCACCTCCACCTAAAGCACCAAATGTCCAATATAGTGCTGAATCATCTTCAACTTTATATAGTGCAAAGTTTGGTATAGGTTGAACTAATTGAGCCTTATACTCTTTTCCTCCATATGTCATCTTCTCATGTCCTAAAGCTAACTGTCCTCCTAATTGAACATAAGTTCCATTCTCTAAGTGAACTAATCCTGCTGGGTTATAGTAAGCAGATGCTTTATTTATCATACCGTTTTGTGCTTGGTTTCCTAAATATTCTGGTGTATATGTTTGAATATGGTCAATAGAAGCTGCATAAGTTACTGAACTTAATACTGTTGCTAAAGCCAATAGTCCTAATCTTTTTTTCATGATTCCTCCTAGAAATTATTTATAACATATGTAATATATCATCTGTAAGTTAATAATTAGTTAATTAAAAATTAATTTTTTTTAATCTTTTTTAATTTCTTGAGGAATTACTCCTAATTCATAAGCTTTTAATAGTTTTCTCAGATCATTTATTTGTGTTTGAAGTTCTCTTCCTATATCTGTATCTTTTACTCTTATTCTATTTACACTACTATCCTCTACAATCCTAGTGGAAGATATTATATCTCTTCCCTCACATATAGCCTTTTCAAGAGATTCAAATGGTTCATGCTCCACTATCTTCAACCCATATGAGTTGGAAATCAGTGTATATCCTGCTATTCCAGTCTCTTTTTGATAAGCTTTTGAAAATCCACCATCTATTAAAAAAAGCTTTCCTTTTGCTTTTACTGGCTTCTCTCCCTTCAATGTCTTAACTGGAACATGTCCATTAATTATATGAGAAATATTAGGATTCAAGCCAAATTCACTCAAAATCTTCCTGCATACACTCTCCTCATTATATAGCTTATAGTATGGATTTTTATTTTCAATATGTGTTATCTTGTCATCAATAAAATATCTTTCGAAGGTTTTCATAGCATCTTTACCAAAAAGTGGGGAATCTTTTCCACACCAAAGATACCATAAAAAATCATTATATCTCTCTTGTTTATCTTTTCTACCTCTATACAAGTAAGCTTTTCTAACTATCTCTTCTATCTTATCTAGGTACTCCTTCCCTTTTAGCTCCTCACCAAATACACATACCCTTTTCAACTCACCAGACTCTGTCAAAGGTATGCAACCATGATACAATAGATTGGAGTTATATTTTAAATACACACTTCCATTAGTAAAGAAGAAATCTATATGTCTTTGTAATTTTTCACTATTAATAAAGTATTTCTCCAATTTTTCCATAACCTCTCTCTCCTCGTTAGTGAGGATATATGGGTTATTTTTATCTATTGTTGGGAAATTCCTATCATTTAGAAGATAGTTCCTTCCTTCCAGCTCCACTGTTCCCAAATCATAATCTATCTTATCCAGTAGTTGTCTTTTTTCTAATTCAAATTGAGGATTTCTTTTTGACATCTCTCCTTCAATTTTAAACTGAATAATTGTAATAGCTTTATGTATCTGTGCCATAAGTTGTGATTTTTTTTCACCTTTTGGTATGAAACTTTTACAACTGTCACTACCATAAGTATCAATAGCAAATGTAGCCAAGGGGAGAAGATTGATTCCATAAGCTTCTTCCAATATGTCAGTATTGGAGTATCTAGCACAAATTCTAATCACATTGGCTATACAAGCAAGATTTCCCAAACTTGCTCCTATCCATAACATATCATGATTTCCCCACTGTATATCTGTATTGTGATGTCTTATCAAAGTCTCCATTATCAAGTGAGGACTACTTCCTCTATCATAAATATCTCCAATAATATGTAATTTATCTATCATCAATCTCTGAATTAGATCAGCTATAGCTTTTATAAACTCCTTACCTCTACCTAGTGATATTATTGTATCTATGATATTTTCAACATACTCTTTTCTGTTTGGAAGCTCCTTTCTCTCATAGATAAGCTCCTGCAATATATACTCAAAATCCTTTGACATAGCCTTTCTTACCTTTGAGCTTGTATATTTTGAAGCAGTTACACTACAGACTTCTAACATTCTATATATACTATCTTTTAACCATTTATCTGGATTTTTTTTATTTTTTAAAATATACTCAACCTTTTCCTGCGGATAGTATATTGTACTAGCCAACTCCTTTTTCTCAAAATTATTTAGAGTATCTTGAAAAATATCGTTAATTTTCTCCTTTATAGTCCCTGATCCATTTTTTAATACGTGGTTAAAAGCTGGATACTCCCCATGAATATCTGTTAAAAAATGCTCTGTTCCCTTGGGTAAGTTAAGTATCGCTTGTAAATTTATTATCTCAATTGTAGTTTCTGAAATATTTCTAAATTTAGAAGAAAGGAGCTTAAGGTATTTAAGCTCCTGAATATCATCATATTTTTTCATAAATTATCCTCTCAATCTAATTCTTATGTAAAATATGGCTCTGTGCTGCTGCAACTATAGCTACTAGCACTCTAAATGGAGAACAACTTACATAGTCTAAACCTACTCTATCGAAAAACTCTATACTCTTAGGATCTCCACCATGCTCTCCACATACTCCCATTTCAATATCTTTATTTCCTTTTCTTCCCAATTCAACTGCTAATTTAACTAACTTTCCTACACCTCTCTCATCTATTGTTGCAAATGGTTCAACTTTTAATATTCCATTCTCATAGTACTCAGGCATAAATTTTACTGAGTCATCTCTTGATAATCCCATTGTTGTTTGAGTTAAATCATTTGTTCCAAAAGAGAAAAAGTCTACATCTGTTGCTATCTCATCAGCTAATAAACAAGCTCTTGGTGTTTCCATCATAGTTCCGAGCTTATAATCCACTCTCATTCTCTCACCTTCAAAAACTCTCTCTATCTCTTTTATTAGATTTTTCTTAATAAACTGTAGTTCCTTAGCTCCAATTATCAATGGAATCATTATCTCAGGTTTTACATCTATTCCCTCTCTCTTACATTGAATACTTGCTTCAATTATTGCTCTAGCCTGAATATTATATAGCTCTGGACGAGTTACTGCCAATCTACAACCTCTATGCCCTAACATTGGGTTCTCATCTTTTAAATTTCTTATTCTTCTTTCTATCTCCTCATAAGAAACATTTAATATCTCACACATCTTCTCTTTATCTTTCTGCTCTTTTGGTAGAAATTCATGTAGAGGTGGATCTAGTAATCTAACAATTACCACATCATTTCCCACTACCTTAAAGATATTGTAAAAATCCTCTTTTTGCATATCATGAAGCTTTTCAAGAGCTAATCTTACCTCTTCGGGGTTGTGGCTCAATATCATTCCTCTAATTGTCCATATCTTATCCTTTTGGAAGAACATATGCTCTGTTCTACAAAGACCTATTCCCTCTGCTCCAAATCCCTTTCCTAAACTAGCATCTCCAACTGTATCAGCATTCATTCTAATTCCTAATCTTTTAATCTCTTTACACCAAGCTACAAACTCTTTCAAGTTCTCATCAAACTGTGGCTTTGTAAGAGGTACTTTTCCAAGATATATCTCTCCAGTATATCCACTTATTGAGATAAACTCTCCCTCTTTTACTGTATAGCCATTAATATGCATCTCTCTTCTTATATCATCTATCTTTATAGCTCCACAACCTGTCACACAACATTTTCCCATTCCTCTTGCTACCACCGCACCGTGAGATGTAGCTCCACCTTTTACTGTTACAATTCCTTGAGCCAAACTGATACCCTTTATATCCTCTGGAGAAGTTTCCTCTCTAACCAATATAGTCATCTCTTTTGTGTGCACTCTTTCAGAGGCAAATACTACTCTTCCAATAGCTACTCCTGCTGATCCTGCCAATCCTTTTCCTAAAAGTGTAGCTTTCTTTATGGCACTCTCTTCAAAATTTCCATGTAGTAGCTGTGGTAATACTGCTGGATCTACCTTCATTATAGCCTCTTCTTTACTAAGTAGTCCCTCTCTTACCATCTCTACAGCTATTTTTACAGCTGCATATGGACTTCTTTTACCATTTCTAGTCTGTAATAGGAATAGTTTTCCATCTTCAATGGTAAACTCTATGTCTTGCATATCCTTATTATGTTCCTCTAAAATCTTAGCAATCTTACTAAATTCACTATATACTTCTGGTAATTGCTCCTTTAATCTCTCTATTGGTTCAGGTGTTCTAATCCCTGCTACTATATCCTCACCTTGTGCCTTCAATAGATACTCTCCAAATATCTCTTTATCTCCATTTGAAGGATTTCTTGTAAAGGCAACACCTGTTCCTGATTTCTCATTTAGATTTCCAAAAACCATCTCTTGAACCACAACAGCAGTTCCCATCTCATCATCTATTCTATTTATTCTTCTATAAACTTTTGCTCTCTCATTTTCCCAAGAGTTAAATATTGCATCTACAGCCATAAATAACTGTTCTTTAGCACATTCTGGAAACTCTTTTCCTGTCTCCTCTCCATATAGCTCCTTTGCTCTCGCTATTAACTCTTTTCTATCTACTTCTTTTCCTAGCTCCTCTTTTAATTTGAAGAATTTCTCCTTCTCCACACCCATTACAATCTCTGCAAACATCTGAATAAATCTGAAATAAAGGTCATAAACAAACTCTTCATTATGAAAAATTCCCATCATCTTTTCAACAGTTTTATCATTCATTCCAAGGTTCAAAATTGTATCCATCATTCCAGGCATAGAAACAGGTGCTCCTGATCTCACAGACACAAGAAGTGGTCTATCTCCTTCAAACTCTTTCCCTGTTATTTTTTCTAGTTTATCTATTTGCTCTAATACCTCATTTTTTAACTTTTCACTTATAGTTTGTCCATCTTTGTAATACTCTCTACAAGCATCAGTAGAGATGATAATCCCCTCTGGAATAGGAAGTCCTATCTTTTTCATCTCTGCTAGGTTTCCTCCCTTTCCACCCAATATATTTATCATCTCTTTATTCCCCTCTTCAAATAAATAAACTCTTTTCATTTCTTCCTCCTATTTACTATAATATTCTAAGAAAAGTTTAGCTATATTAGTTTTAGTCAATCTTCCAACAAGCTCATATATTTTTTTCCCCTTCACCTCTTTTATCTTTACTACTGGAATACAATCTATTTGATGCTCTATTATCTTTTTCACACCTTCAATTATAGGTTCATTCTCTTCACAATAGATTATATTCGGCATTCTTGTCATAACAATATTTATCGGTACTCTCTCTATATCATTTTTTCCTATTGCTATCTTCAATAGATCTTTTCTTGATACTATTCCTACAAGGCTATTCCTCTCTGTTATAAACATAGTTCCTACATCTTTAGTAAATATTTTTATTATCGTCTCATATACAGAAAGCTCTGAATCTACTGATACCACATCTCCCATTATATCCTTAATATATCTTTTCTCTTCCCTCGCTACATAGGTATATCCCAATTTAGGTTTAGATTTTAAAAAACCTGCCTTAGTTAACACTGAAAAATCTGTTCTCAATGCTGATCTTGTTAAAGATAGTTTTTTTGCTATCTCATCTCCTATAATTGGTTCATTCTCTCTAACTATCTTTAATATCTGTCTCTGTCTTTCAGTAAGACTCATTATTCCTCCTATTAGTGTACACTTATTTAATGTTAAGTAAAATTTAATCTCTATATATATGGTTATATCACTATTTAAACAATAAGTCAACACTATTATAAGTGTACACTTTTTATTTTTGAAGTTTAGTCTCTATTTTTCTAGAGTTTTGTGCTATAATTTAAATTGAAAATTTTTTATAAAGGAGAGTTCAATGGGAAAATTCGTATTTTATTATTCAGTTGTTGGTGCTAGAAAAAGTGCTGAGCTTATTTTGACTGGACATAGAAATATTATGGCTGGTAAAAAGGTGGCTGTCTTTCAACCTTCAACAAATACTAGAGATGGTGGAAAGATAAAGAGTAGAGCCTTAAAAGAGGGTATGGACGCCATTATAATGACTAAAGATTTCAACCTTTATGATTGGTGGCTTGAAAATAAACCTAATCTTATTTTAATAGATGAAGTACAGTTTATTACAAAATCTCAGATAGATGATCTAGTTAAAATCATTAGAAACTCTAAAACACTTGTTTTTAGCTATGGGCTTATGTCTAATTTTATGGGTGAGCTTTTTGAAACAGTAGCTTACATGTTACCATTCGTTACTAAAATTGTTGAAATTCCTACTGTTTGTGAAGTGTGTGGAGATGCTAAGGCTACAATGAATATTTTAGTTGATGAAAGTCAAAATAAAGATGGAGGAGAGATCATTATTGGAAACCACTTTAAAGGTGTTTGTTTAAAGTGTTTCTTAGATCATAAAGAGAAATAAAAATAGAAAAGGAAGGATTTTTATGAAAGTTTTATTGATCAATGGTAGTCCTAACGAAAAAGGATGTACCTATACAGGTTTAAAAGAGATGGCTCAAGTATTTTCAAAGTCAGGTATTGAAAGTGAAATACTCTACCTTGGAAAAAAACCTATAGCTGGTTGTATAGCTTGTGGTAAGTGTAGAAGTGTTGGAAAATGTGTCTTTGATGATGAGGTTAATAGAATTGGCGAGAGAATAGAGGAATTTGATGGAATAGTTGTAGGCTCTCCTGTTTACTATGCTGGTCCCTCTGGACAGATCACTGCCTTCTTAGATAGATTGTTTTACTCGTACAGAAGTAAGATGACTGGAAAGCTTGGAACAGCAATTGTATCTTGTAGACGTGGAGGTGCAAGTTCAGCTTTTGATAGATTAAACAAGTATTTCAGTATCTCTAATATGCCTATTGTTACCTCTCAATATTGGAATCAGATACATGGAAATACTCCTGAAGAGGTTATGAAAGATGAGGAAGGATTACAGACACTGAGAACCTTAGCTCAAAATTTTATCTGGTTGCTTCAATGTATTGAAGCTGGTAAAAAGCTGGGAGTTAAACCTGTAGATTACGAAACTCCTATTAAAACTAACTTTATTAGATAATATAAAAGAGAGCGACACACTCTACTCGCTCTCTTTTTTTAGTTTAATGTTTTTTATTTGACCGCAGAGATTTAAATCCCTCTCCCCATACTTCAGAAACATCTGATACAGTTATGAAAGCATAAGAATCAATCTCCTTAACAATCATCTTTATTCTATTTAGCTCAAATTTACTAGCTACACAATAGATAATTTTTATATTATTTTGAGTATAACCACCTATACCATTTATAACAGTAGTTCCTCTCTCTGTTTCCTTCATAATTTTACTTCTTATCTCATCAGATTTTTCAGATATTATTGTAATTCCCTTTGATTTAGTATACCCATCTTGAAAATAATCAATAGCCTTTGATACAATTAACATAGCTATTAAAGTGTACATAACTATCTCTTTTCCAAAAAATATAGCTGCTATCCCTAAAATTACCACATCAAGAAAGAGCATTGTCTTTCCCAATGGAATATCAAAATATCTATTTAGTATACGAGCAACTACATCTGTTCCACCAGTAGATCCATTTACCATAAATATCAATCCTAATCCAATACCCACAAATAGACCTCCATAAATTGATCCTAGCATAATATCATTAGTCGGTCCTTTGATATTCTCTGTAAGTGACAATAAAACTGATAAACAAGTAGTTCCATAGAGAGTTTTAAACAGAAAATCCTTTCCAACCATCTTCCAAGCCATTATAAGTAGTGGTATATTTATTACAAAATACATAATCCCTACAGGTATCTTAAATAAATAGTATAAAATAAGACAGATCCCTGCTACTCCACCCTCTGCTAAATGGTTAGATATGAAAAAATAATTTATTGAAACAGCATAGAATATACATCCAACTGTTATAATCGAATACTCTTTTAAATATTTTAATATTTTATTTTGCACTTTTTCCTCCTAATTTTTCTCCTCTTTCTCCGGCTCCTCCTTTATATTTACATCTAATTTATCATATGGTATCTCAATATTAGCCTCATTGAATACTTTTATTATATGTGCTATCAAAAGACTTCTCGTCCTATAGTAATTGTCCCTTTTTGACCAAGCTATAAATAGTATGTTCACTGAAGATGCCCCATACTCCATAAAATTGATAAAGGTCTTTCTATCATGTTCCAATCCAGGAAATGTTTTACTAATATTCTCCAATAACTCAATAGCTTTTAAATGGTCACACTCATATGAAACTGATATATCTAACTTTATCTTTCTATACTCATTTGTATCATAATTAACTACCAAGCTATTCACCATTAAGTTATTTGGAATAATAACTCTCTTACTATCTAAAGTATCTATATGTGTAGAGAATACCTCAATCTTACACACCTTTCCAAAGGCACCACTCACCTCAATATACTCTCCAACATTGAATGGTTTTGTGAACAGTATTATCACTCCACCAGCCAAGTTAGATAGAAAATCTTTTAGAGATATTCCTATTCCCAATCCTATAGCACTGATCATTGTAAATATAGAGTGCTCATTAAATCCAAAAATTAACAATCCCAATAAAAATAAAACGACATATAGACTGAGTTTTACAAATGATTTTGTAAAATCTCTTGCTCCTGTATTTAATTTAGTTTGGGGGACTGCATCTAACTTATTTAATAAAAATTCTATTATTTTTTTTCCTATATATATCACAATTAGAAACAGTATAAGTCTTAAAATAAACATAACTGAATCATTTAAAATAATCTTTAAAATGTGTTTTCCGTTCTCGCCTTCGACAGAAGTAATTATCTCTAGTAAATCCATTATTTTCTCCTAACGTGTCTTCTCTTTTATTCTTAATTTCTTCTCAAAAGCTTCCCCAATATGAAATCCTATATTTTCAATCTTTCCTTTCACATTTTTATATAAAGATTTAAATATCTTTCTATTTCCCTGTTTATCAATATAATATGATTCATCACCTAATTTCACCAGTGCCATTCCATCTTTGAAATCACTTACACTGTCAAAATTAAAACCTATTCTCACATTTCCATTTTCATCTATAAATCCCCATTTTCCATTGGACTTAACTCCAGCCAAACCTTCATTGAAGTTCTGTGCCTCATCATACTCCATAGGGATTACTAGCTCTCCATTGTAATCTATATATCCATACTTATAACTACCGTTATCCTTTGAATATACTATAAAAAACTCTCTTGTACTCTTTCCTACACTCTTCATATACATACTTGAGTGTTTATCTTTGTACTTGTACTTACCTATTTCAGCTATCCATTTTCCATCTAGTGTCATCAAACCCTCTTTGTAGTCTATATCCACTAAATATATGTAATTTTCTTGAAGCGAGATTAAGATATTATTAGTTTTTGTCAAAAAGTTATTATCTAGATCTATAATTCCATACAGACCTGTATCCTCACCATTTAAGACTCTAACAACTCTTATACTATCCAATTTTTGAGTAACTGGAACTGTTTCATAGATATATCTCTCCTCTGCCAACAGCAGTGCAGAGAACACAAGCATCAACAGTATAATCATTTTTTTCATATATCTCACCCCACCTTTAGAAGTACTATATCTTTACTATATTATACTTCTATTTAGGCGAAAAAAAAAGGGGATAAGTAAAATATTTTTTTACTTTCCCCTTTAAAATACTATTAATCTGGATTAACTACATACTCAGTTAATTCATTTACGAAATCTAGTGTTTTATTATTTTTATCATTTACTGGGTTAAATTCTACAATATCAACAGATGTTACAAAGTAGTTTTTAAATAGGAATTTGAAAGTTTGGAATACTTCATCAGTAGTAAATCCATTTCTTACTGGAGTACTTACTCCTGGTGCAAACTCTGGATTTACAGAATCCACGTCAAAACTGATATGGATATTGTCTACTTTTAAGTAGTCCTGTATCTCTTCTAACACTCTATCCAATCCTTTTTGTAATACTTCATCATGGTATATTACTTTTACTCCAAGTTGATCAATAACCTCTCTCTCTTTGAAGTCTAAGTCTCTAGCACCTAGTATTACTACATTTTTACTATCTATCTTAGCACCCTCATAGAAACAGTTTACTAAATCTCTATCTCCAGCACCTTGTAATAGAGCTAGTGGCATTCCGTGGATATTTCCAGATATTGTAGACTCATCTGTATTCATATCTCCGTGAGCATCTATCCACACTACTCCAATCTCTTTTTCCAATGATACTCCTGATATACTTCCTAGAGCTATTGAGTGGTCTCCTCCAATTATAATTGGTCTATATCCATCTCTTACAGCTTCATTTACAGAAGAAGCTAATTTCTCACAAGTGTCTAATATTGTATTTTTATATTTTAAATTCCATTCGTTGAAATTCTCTTTTTGTTTTTCAATCTCGATAACTTCCATCTCATCAAATGTATCTGGATAGTTTTCACAAAGAACGTCTAGTCCAAACTCAATTCCAGCTTTATTAGCTCCTAAGTTCATTGGAACTCCAAACATTTTGCTCTTCATTTTTTCAGTGTATAGATATACAGCATCTTCCTCTTCAATTACATTGATATATACTAGTTCTGGATCCTCCATTCCTTGTACATGTAACTGAGCATCTTTTAGGTCGTTGATATAATCTATAATCTCAGCAGAGATTCTCTCTCCTGGAGTTATTACAGGGATTCCTGGTGGATAAGCCATTATCATCTCACCACAGATTTTTCCCTCACTTTCAGCAAATAAAACTTTATTCTTATCACTGTAGAAAGCTTCCCTTGGAATCAATACTTGCTCTGGAATAGGTGGCATTTTTAAGAATTCTCTCTTTAATTTATTTCCTTTTCCATAGTATTTTTCACTGATACTCTTTAGAGCATTGATCAACTTATCTATACTCTCATCTGTATCTCCAATTGTAACAAGTCCTAATACATTATAGAAATCTGAAAGTTCCATCTGTATGTTATACTCGTCAGTTAAGATACTCTCTAATTCAGAACCTGTAAGTCCTAACTCTTTTGCAGTTATTGTTATCTTTGTAGGATCAAAAGCAAATACTCCCTCTCTTCCTACTATCTCCTCTCCAAAACAAGACATTCCAGGAATTCTATTAACCTCTGCTCTAAAACGTCTAGCTAATTTTAAAGCCTTGTCTAAAAGCTCCTTACCTTCAGTCGCTATCTGTCTTCTAGCACAATCTAGTGAAGCCATTAATGGATATGAAGGTGATGTAGTATGAAGTAAACTTAAGATCTGTTTAACTCTATTTACATCTACTCTATCTGAGTTTACATGAAGAAGTGACATTTGAGTCATTGCTCCTATTATCTTATGTGTACTCTGTGTACAGATATCTGCTCCACAATCTACAGCTGATACTGGTAACTCATCATGGAAGTGTAGGTGTGGTCCGTGAGCCTCATCTACTATTAATGGAATATCATAACTGTGAACTATCTCAGCTATCTTTTTAATATCGGTAGCCACTCCATAATAAGTAGGGTTGATAATAAGAACAGCCTTAATATCTGGGTGTTGCTTTAACATATTCTCAACAGTTTGAGGTCTAACGCCGTGGGCTATTCCTAACTCCTCATCTACTTCTGGATTCATATAAATTGGTTCAGAACCACTTAATATTATTCCAGCAGATACTGATTTATGTACGTTTCTTGGAACTAATATCTTCTCTCCTGCTTTAATAACAGACATAATCATTGCTTGGATAGCTCCAGATGTTCCATTTACAGCAAAGAAACTTTTCTTTACTCCGTAAGCATCAGCTGCTAATTCTTGAGCTTCCTTTATACAACTTTTTGGTTGGTGTAATCCATCTACCATCTTAAAAATAGTTACATCTATGGAGAAAGGTCCATTCCCCATAAAATCATAAAATTCTTTGTCTACTCCTTTTCCTCTCTTATGTCCAGGTACATGGAATGGAAGCATATCTCTTCCAGCATATACATCTTTCAATACAGAAAATAATGGAGTTTTATTTTGGTCTAGCTTTGACATCTTACCTCCTTTGGTTATTGTTTTTTTTTATTCTTATATTGTATAATTCTATTGTACTGATGTATTGTAAAGCTTTTTAACAAATTAGTCAATGATTTTTATTTTTTTAGGAGAAAATTTATGCAGAAAATTTTACTACTTATTTCACAAGGGACTGAAATACTTGAGATATCTCCCTTTGTTGATATTTTTGGCTGGAACAACATTGTAGGAAAAAAGAACACTCTTTTAAAAACAGCTGGCTTCCACAATGTAATCTCAAATACTTGGAATTTAAAGATTATTCCTGAAATAAATTTAGAATTTGAAACTCTCTCTCTAAATGAGTATGATGCACTTGTGATCCCTGGTGGTTTTGGATTCAAGGGATATTTTGAAGATATGAAAAAAAGCTCCTTTAAGAATATTATACAACATTTTTTTGAAAATAATAAGTTGATTGTAGGAATATGTACTGGAGTTATTCCTTTGGGAGAGGCTGGAATCCTCAGAGATAAAAAGGCTACTACTTATCTATATGACAATGATAGATACTTTAACCAATTAAAAAACTATGGTGCTATCCCTGTTAGAGAGCCTTTAGTACGAGATCATAATATCATCACCTGTTCGGCACCTAAAAACGCTATTGAAACTGCTTTTTTACTCCTTGAGCTTCTAACTGATAAAAAAAATGTAGAAAAAGTTAAATATAATATGGGTTTTTGATAAATAGATAGACATACTCTAAAATTTATGTTATTCTTTTAGTAGAACTATTATATTATTAAGAGGTGAAAGGTATGAAAATTTCAAAAGATAAGGTTGTAACTCTTGAGTTTAAAGTTTATGACAACGCTAATAACGAGCTTTTAGAAGATACAAATGATGTAGGACCTTTTTTCTATATTCATGGTGAGGGACAATTCGTTCCAAAAGTAGAAGAGATTCTTGAAGGAAAAGAGAAAGGATTCTCTACAACTATAATGATATCTCCAGAAGAAGGATACGGAGAGTATGATGAGGAGCTTATCGAAGAGATGAGCAAAGAGGATTTCGTAGAGTTTGATGATATTTATGAAGGAATGGAATTCATAGCTGATATGGATGACGGAACTGAACAACAATATGTTATTACATCTATCGAAGATGATGTAGTTGTAGCTGACGGAAACCACCCATTTGCTGGAAAAGATCTTAGATTTGAAGTTCAAGTAGCTGATGTAAGAGAAGCTACTGCTGAAGAATTAGAGCATGGACATGTTCATTTCCACGGATTTGAAGATGATTGTGAGTAATTAATTATGGGACTGGCTTTTGTCAGTCCTTTTATTAAGTTTGAATAAAAATATTTAGAATTTTAAGGAGGAAAAATGAAAATAGCTTTAGGTGCTGATCACGGTGGATTTGAATTAAAGGAGAAGATTAAAACTCATCTTTTAGAAAAGGGGTATGAAGTATTAGATTTAGGAACTAACTCAACTGCTTCTGTTGATTATCCTAAGTTTGGACATGCTGTTGGACATGCTGTTGTAAATAAAGATGCTGACTATGGTATCGTTGTATGTGGAACAGGAATAGGAATCTCTATCTCTGCTAACAAAGTACCAGGTGTAAGAGCAGCTCTTTGCACAAACACAACTATGGCTAGATTGACAAGAGAGCACAATGATGCTAATGTTTTAGCTATGGGTGGAAGAATAGTAGGAGATGTTCTTGCTCTTGAAATGGTAGATATCTTCTTAAATACTCAATTTGACGGTGGAAGACATCTTAACAGAATAAACGCTATTGAAGAAATTTAATGGAGATGATTGTATGGCAACTATTTTTACAAAAATAATAAATAGAGAGATCCCAGCTTCTATTGTCTTTGAAAATGATAAAGTTATCGCTTTTAAAGATATTAACCCTGCTGCTCCTGTACATATTTTAGTAGTGCCTAAAAAAGAGATCCCTACTATCAATCACATTACTGAAGAGGATAGAGAGATAATTGGAGAGATGTATCTTGCCATTGCTAAAATAACTAAAGATCTTGGAATTGCAGAAGATGGTTATAGAGTGATTACAAATTGTAATGAATTTGGTGGACAAGAGGTATTCCACCTACATTTTCACATCTTAGGTGGAAAGAGATTAGGAGCATTACTTGCTGATTAATTAATAATTTACTTGTAAAATTTCTAAAAGGGTGTATAATAGAGGTATAGTATAATAATTTACTTTAAAGGAAAAGATTTTTTATTATAAGGAGGATTATTATGGGAATCGAAAAAAATCTAAAATACATCAAAGAGGAGTATGAAGCAGAAGTAGCTAGATTAGAAAGACTTAATAACTTCATCAATAGTGAAGAATTTAAAACTGGTACTGATGAGGATCAGAAGAAATTATTATTAGAAAAGCAGGAAGTTCTAGCTAAGTATGTATCTATCATAGCTGAGCAGATCAAATATGATATGAAAAAAGTACAAGGTACTGAGCACTCAGTTGATAACTATGAGGATATCGAAGGTAAATACTTTAGCAAATAAGAGTTATAAGTAAATAATTTAAGCTGTAGAGATAATCTACAGCTTTTTTATTACCCTATTTCTGTTTTGCACACTCTAAAAGCTCTTTTATTTTAAAAGCCAATCCCTCTATCTTTCTCTTAGGAACACTACAAAGAGCTATTCTTATCCCCTCATCCAATACCACTGTATAGATGTGATTTTTCTCTAATAACTCCTCCATTTTAGCTGTATACTCTCCTGTTGGAATAGTTAAAAAGAATCCACTTACATATGGTAAGATATCTAATCCGCACTCTCTAGCCTCTCTTGTAAAGATCTCTGCTCTTTGAGCTATAAGCTCCCTATAATGCTCTCTTTCAACTCTCAATTTTTCAGTTTTTTCTTTGTCAGAGATAAGCTTACTAAACATTGCCATTCCACCTCTTGATATATTTGACCAAGTGGCACGGCAAGTGTAGGAGTTAGCTGAAACAAACTCTTTAATTACTGTTTCTGATGTAGTTAAAGCAATTTGAGCCCCAACTCTCAAACCATAACAAGTTAATGATTTTGAAAGACTAAATGTAAAAATTGTCAAAACTCTCTCTGGTAGATTTTTGAATATCTCTAAAAACTCTCTTTTCTCCTCAAACTCTCTGTCATCAAAATCAATATAAGCAATATCCACAATAACAATCACATTGGCTCTTTTAGAGCAATCTACCAATATCTCTCTCACTCTTTGCCACTCTTCAATTGTCAAACGGTAACCAGTTGGATTTTGGCAGGGATCATTGATTATCAAAACCACATTCTCCTGTATTTTTGATAATCTTTCCACTCTCTCTTTAAGATCAGCTATATCAAACTCATTTTTATTATCGAACATCTCATAAAACTCACAGCTTCCTTTTCTATCTTTAGCCATAAGAATGTACGGACTCCACAACCATTTAGGCAATAAAATAGTATCCCCATATCCTAGATAATTTCTAATACTTGTACTGATAGCTCCACTTCCACCAGGTGTAGCAATCACTTCACAGTGATGCTCTGATAAAAAACTCTCATAATCTCTACCAAAAAGTGAGATTTTTACACTCTCCTTATACTCTGGAGTTCCAGTAAAATTTGAAGCATATCCTGTTATATCCTCAGGGGGTAACTCCCTATATACCTCCATTGCTGTATTCAAGACAACGAGTTTTCCCTCCTCATCATATAGAGATCCTATTGTTGCATCTATAACACTATCTCCATACTCCAACATAGCCTCTTTAGCTTTCTTTGCAACTGAAAAAACCTTATCTACAATCTCTCTATCACCTAGATCTTTAGCTATCATAATCTTCACCTACCAATCAATTATTCTATTTGAATCTAACTCTTTTAACACTCCATCTAGCTCATCATTTCCAAGTTGTAATACCTTCTCCTCCATAGCTTCCCTACTCAACACATATTTTTCATACTCACTAACTGGGAAATTAATTGGTCTAAACCCAAGTATTGGATTTAACGGATAGTACTCAACCCAATTTACTCTATCTTTAAATGCTATTTTTTTCTTATTCTCTTTTATCACTGTTCCATTCTTCTCTTTAAGTGCATATGAAAGGTCATAACTCATAGATGTCTCTTTAATATACTCAACATATCTATAAAATACCTCTACCTCTACTACTTTCTCCACAGGAACCCACTTTTCAATCTGCACTGTTTTTCCATCTACTACCTTTGTTTCAACTACTTTTTCCATCACTTTTTTTATAACTTTCTCAATATAACTATCTACTCCACTATAACTCATAGTTTTGGGTGGTAGATAATTTACATTAGAGATATTTACATCATATCTCAAATTATAATTTTTACTATTACCTAAAGAAAATAGTGGATAACTCTCCAAATTCTTTTGTACTCTCTCCTTTGAACTGTCCACAAAGTATCTTCTCTCCCCTGTAAAATTCAGATAGAATCTTCCTAAGGCACTCTCTCTACTAGAGTTAT
Organism: Fusobacterium sp. SYSU M8D902; assembly: GCF_040199715.1. Lineage (NCBI taxonomy): Bacteria > Fusobacteriati > Fusobacteriota > Fusobacteriia > Fusobacteriales > Fusobacteriaceae > Fusobacterium > Fusobacterium sp. SYSU M8D902. Next base: position 14,582 of record NZ_JBEFNA010000008.1, on the reverse strand, counting down.
ACTTACTCTTAATATCTTTTCTTCCATTCAAGTCATATTTTTTAGCCTGTGAAAAATATCCATATGTTCTCAATTTCTCCTCATATGTCACAGGTTTCATTCTCATACCTAAATCATAAAAATTTTGAGCTAACTCCTTTTTTATAGAGTTTCTCTCCTGTATTGGAGGTTTCACAACTGCCACAGATTTTTTACTAATTTCAGGTAAATTATAGTATGCCTCTTGCACTCTCAAAAGATTTAATAGAGCCTTGGTATATCTCACTATATCAATTCCTCTTGAGAGATCCAGCTCATCATAATACTTCTTTTCAGCACTTGGATAGATCAATTCAAAAGCATCTAAAGCACGTCTATCCTCGCTGTCCTCTCTCAAAACACTTAATAAACTATTTAGAGATGCCACATAATTTCCTCTATCTGCCTCTTTTATTGCATCTTTTACCTGAAAGTAAGAACAACTACACAATGTCACTATCAAGATCAACATGAGATAAATTTTTTTCATAATCCCCTCCACTTTTTAATAAAATTATTATATCACTTTTTTACTAAAACGAAAATATTTTTTCTATTTTTTTCATCTGTACCCTCTTCACTAATTTTAGTTTTAATTTCAATGGGATAAACTTATCTATAAAATATAAAATCCTATTTATTCTTCCAGGAATAACTATCAACTTCTCTCTTTTTAACCCACTCCACAACTCTTTTGCTACCTCTTCAGCTGTAGTTACATAGAGTTTTTCAAAGCTGGTCAACTTCTTATCCATTCCTTTAAAATTTGTTTTAGTAGGTCCTGGAGCTAAGAGAGTCACTTTTACCCCCTTTTCTCTTCCCTCCTCATAGATAGATAAAGTTAGTGAATTCACATAAGCTTTGGTTGCATAATAGGCACTCATAAGAGCACCACCTTGCTGAAATCCAGCAGTTGAAGATATATTTATAATATGTCCCTCTCCTTTTTTTACCATCTTATCATAAAAATACTTTGTAAACTTAGTCAGAGCCAACACATTTGTATCAAGCATACTCTTTAAATCTGAATATGAAATATCTTCAAAATATCCTATCTCTCCAACTCCTGACCCATTGATAAGTATATTGATATCCAAATTATCCACACTCTCAAAAAATCTATCTATCTCATCACTACTCTCTAGATCTACTGAATATCCCACTACCCTTTTGGGAAATCTTTTCTCCAACTCTTCTAACTTCTCTCTATTCCTTCCTACTGCTATAATCTCATAACCCTCTGAGGCAAATACCTGAATTAAAGCCTCTCCAATTCCACCTGTTGCCCCTGTTATCAATACTCTCATTCAAACTCCCTTTCACTCTCTAATATAAGGTAATTCTAGCATATTTTACCTCATAAAGCTATAAAAAGGAGAAAATCTTACTCAAAGTAAAATCTTCTCCTTTTCTAACAATTTTCTATTTAATTTATATTAGTTATTCTTAGAGTATTCAGCTGCATTATTTCCAGCTATATTTCCAAATACAGTTATATCTGTCATAGCGTTTCCACCTATTCTGTTAGCTCCATGTACTCCACCAGTTATCTCTCCAGCTGCATAAAGTCCTTTTATTACCTTTCCATCAGCTGTCAACACTTCAGCAGAACTATTGATAGAAACTCCTCCCATTGTATGGTGTACAGCAGGTGAAACCTCAATTGCATAGAAAGGAGCTTTTCCTAACTCTCTTGGTAGAATATTCTTATTGAACTCTGTATCTTTTCCAGCTTTTACGTACTCATTGTACTTATTCATAGTAGCATTAAGATTTTTCTTATCCACTCCTATTTTTTCAGCTAATTCATCTAATGAGTTACCAGATATAGCATAACCTTTTTTAATGTAGTTGTTTATAGCCCCTAGTTTCTCTCTTATAGATTCATCAAATACTAAGAAAGCACTCTTACCATCTTGAGCTAACTCCGCTTTAGAAACCACGTCTCTTGTCTCTAGCTCATTGATAAATCTCTCTCCTTTTCTATTTACAAGGATAGCTCCCTCTCCTCTAACAGCCTCTGTTATCATAGCTGTATTGTGATGAACAACTGTTGGGTGAGTTTGTATCTCTGTCATATCTACTAATGTTCCTCCCACAGATTCAACCATAGCTATTCCCTCTCCTGTTATAGCTGGGCTATTTGTTGATCCAAAATCCTTTAACTCTGGTTTATATTTAGCTACCATTTTTGAGTTAGCTCCAAATCCACCTGTTGCCATTACTACAGCTTTAGCATGTATAGTGTAAACCTCTCCCTTATGTTCTACTTTTACACCTACTACTTTATCTCCATCTTTTAATATCTCTTTTACTGAACTCTCAAGTCTAATATCTATTCCCTCTTTTTCAGCTACATTTCCTAATGTCTCTACAATCATAGGTCCTACAGCTTTTCCCCCTGTTGGTCTATGGATTCTTTTTACACTTTGACCACCTGTATAAGTTACCTCTGTTAGATCAGCTCCTCTATCTACTAACCAAGTGATAATATCTCCAGATCTATCTGTCATAGTTTTTAAAAGTTCAGGATTATTTTTATTCTTTCCACCTTTTAATGTATCTTGGTAAAATAGTTCTGAACTATCTTCAATTCCTAATTTTTGCTGTAATTTTGAGTTAGCTGCATTTATTCCAGCTGTTGCATAGTTAGTGTTTCCACCTAACATTGCCATTTTTTCAACCAGTATTACATTTACTCCCTTTTCTTTAGCTGAGATAGCTGCTGTAAGTCCAGCACCTCCTCCACCTACTACTACCACATCAGTTGTAGTATCAGTTAAAGCCACCTTCTCCTCTTTTACTGCTGATTTGCTATTTAATACTATTCCAGCTGTTGCCATTGCAGATTTAACAGCCTCTTTTATCCCCTCAGATGTATAAGTTGCTCCTGCTACGTTGTCTACATCTACATTTTGAGTAGCCACTATATTCTTAGTGATCTCTTTCATAGCTCTTTTAGTAAAGTTAGTCTCTTGATGTTCTAATACTTTTACCTCTTTTATCTCGTTACCCTCATATGTAACTCCTACTTTAATATCCCCTTTATAACCTTTTCCAACTCCCTCTACCTCTGCTCCATAGCTAGCTGTAAAAAGAAGTGATAAAGCTGAAATCATACTTATCAGTCTTTTTTTCATATAAAAAATACCTCCCAAATTATTTTAATATTAGTATCACATATACAACATATTATATATTATGATACACATATTGTCAACGATTTAAAGAGGTATTTTTATGATTATTTCAAAACACTTCAAACTATATAAGTATATAACTATCTCAAATTAAATTTTTCTAAATCTTCATCTACACTTCCTATCCCAGCAATTCCAAAATTATCAACTAAGACTTTAGCCACATTTGGAGATAGAAAAGCTGGTAGTGTTGGTCCTAAGTGTATATTTTTCACTCCTAAATATAGTAGAGCAAGTAATACTATTACAGCTTTTTGTTCATACCAAGCTATATTATAGACAATTGGTAACTCGTTTATGTCATTTAATCCAAAAACTTCCTTCAATTTTAGAGCAATCACAGCTAGTGAGTAGGAATCATTACACTGTCCAGCATCTAGTACTCTTGGAATACCATTTATCTCTCCTAGATTTAATTTATTATACTTATATTTTGCACAACCAGCAGTTAAAATAACTGTGTCTTTTGGCAACTTTTCAGCAAATTCTGTATAGTAATTTCTACTATTCATTCTTCCATCACAACCAGCCATTACCACAAATCTCTTAATTGCTCCTGATTTTACATTCTCTATAACTTTATCTGCTAGAGCTAGTACTTGATTGTGTGCAAATCCACCAACTATCTCTCCTTTTTCCAATTCTGTAGGAGATTTACACTTTTTTGCCAACTCTATTACTTCTGAAAAATCCTTACTTCCATCTTTGTTTATCTTAACTCTTTTCCATCCTGGATAACCAGCTGCATTAGTTGTAAATACTCTATCTTGGTAAGTTGACTCCTTTGAAGGTGGAACTATACAGTTTGTTGTAAACACTATTGGTCCATTAAATTTCTCAAACTCCTCCTTCTGTTTCCACCAAGCATTTCCATAGTTTCCAAAAAAGTGTGGATATTTTTTTAATTCTGGATAGTAATGTCCTGGTAACATCTCAGAATGAGTATAGATATCCACTCCACTATTCTCACTCTGCTCCAATAACTGTTTCAAGTCATTTAAATCGTGTCCACTTATAAGTATTCCCGGTCTTGACCCTACTCCTATATTTACCTTTGTAATTACAGGATTTCCAAAAGCTGAGGTATTTGCCTCATCTAAAAGAGCCATTACCTTCACTCCATAGTTTCCACACTCTAAGACTAAGGCTGTTAACTCTTCACCTGTCATTGTATCATCTAAAGTTGCTATCAACCCTTTTTCCACAAAGGCAATTATATCACTATCTACTTTTCCTAAATTCATAGCATGTTCAGCATAAGCTCCCATACCCTTTAATCCATATGTCAATAGCTCTCTCAACGATCTTATATCCTCGTTTTCACTTCTTAAGATTCCAACCTCTTTTCTCTTAGAATATTCCAATATCTCCTCATCACTATTTATAGTTACTGAAACTATCTCTCCATACTTTTCAAGCTCTACATTTTCACTCTCAAGCAATTTTGATTTCAATTCCTCTCTCAATTTCAATCCTTTTCTTATCTCAGCTATAATAGCCTCATCATCAAAGTTAGCATTAGTTATTGTGATAAATAGTGAATTGATTAGGTATCTCTCTACCTCTCTTGAAATACTCTCTCTTCTTCTTAAAATTGAGCTACAGATAGCTACACTTTTTGTAATATATATTAACAGATCTTGTAAATTAGCTGTTTCTGCCTTTTTCCCACATACACCTACAATTGAACAACCCTTGCCTTGAGCTGTCTCTTGACATTGATAACAAAACATCTTTCCATTACACATAAAAACTACCTCCTTAAATTTACTTCACTAATATAGTACATTAAAATTAAAAAAAAATCGGTAACATATGTTACCGATCTAGATATTTTTTTATGGTGCTCCAGAGTGGATTCGAACCACCTACCTCTTGCTTACCATGCAAGTGCTCTGCCTAGTGAGCTACTAGAGCAACTAACTTAATCATAGCACATTTAGTTGAAAAAATCAAACTACTGTTCAAATACTCCTAAATCTTTATTATCAATTAAAAGTTCCACTCTATCATCATCTGTCAAGTATGAGTATTTTTTTATAAACCATCTCACTAACTCTTCATCTCTTTTTACCACTGTACCATTATCTATGAATATGTTAATTGTTATCCCTCTAAAATATCTCAAACCAAGCTCGATATCTCTATCTATCATCTCTTTGGTCTGCCCCTTTGTACAGATGAGTAAGCATACAGAGTAGACCTCTTTTCCTATCTCTTCTAGTTGTTCCTCATTCAAAGAGAAATTCTTATTGTACCCTTCTATTCTATATCTATTATCAAATGTTTCAAGCCCCATTCTAAATCTAATCTCTATTCCTGAAAAGTACTCTCTAATCTCCTTCAATCTCTTAATATATCCATAGTAGATCTCAAAATAAAGAGTTTTTATATTTTTTTCCAACACTACTTTTTTTATCTCAGCTAAGGTTCTCTGTGTTAACTCAAAAACAGAACCAGAGTTTATTACCTCTAAAACTCCATACTCTCCTGTTACCTCCTGTAGCACCTCTAAATTTACTCTATCTATCTCTTTTTCATCTAAAGAGTTATCCTCTATATAGTTACAAAAACTACACTTTCCATATTTACAAGGAAAGCTTTTTAGCAATACTATCTCTCTCTGATGTTTATCCTCTATTTTATTATATCTTATTCCCATTTTTACTCCTTTTTTACTAAATATTTTTTAATTATACCATTTTTTAGAACTAAAAAAAAGTAACAATTTTATTTTCGTAATAAAAAAACTGAGTAAATCTGCTCTACTCAGTTCTCTCTATTCTCAATTAGAAATCATATGAATCAGTTGCTACTTCCTCTTCACCTTTAATTTTCTTCTCAACGGCTCTTATAAATCTAGGAATTGGCCACTCCTTCTCCTCTTCTGTCTTCTCATTTCTAGTATAGATTCTTGTAAGCTCCTCTTTATATGCAAGAGCCTCTCCTTGATAATCCTCTATTGGTTTAACAGTATACTCTTTAAGTCCTGGATAAGTTGTATCTAAGACCTTGTTCCATTGATCTATTTGATCTTTATGAAGTGATAGGAAAAAGTCTATATCTCCACTGAATTTGATCTCTTTTATTATATCTCCAACTTCTAATTTTTTTATTTTTTCAAAGTCACTATCACTTACATACTCACCAAATATAGTGTGTTTTCCATTTAGCCATTCAGCTGGATATAAAGTGATAAAAAATTGTGATCCCCCTGTTTCTGGTCCAGCATTAGCCATAGCTAACATACCTTGTTGAAAGAAATCTAGCCACTCAACATTCTCATCAGGTATAAAATATCCTGGTCCTCCTGTCCCTGTTCCTGTTGGATCTCCACCTTGTACCATAAAGTTCTCTACAGCACGGTGTATCTTTGTATTATTGTAGAATCCTCTTTGAGCCAAATTGATAAAGTTGGCTACTGTTATAGGTGCAGCTTCTGGATAAAGATAGAAACTAATTTCTCCTTGAGTTGTAACAAATGTTGCTCTGATATCATTGTACTTAGCAGCCTCCTCTCTTCTAGCTAGCTCTCTTAAACTAGTACAAGAAAAAGCTGAGAAAACAAGTACTAATGTCATTAAATATTTTAATAGTCTCTTCATTGTTCAATCCTCCAAAGTTATTCTTTAGTATGATTATACTATAATTTTTCCTATTTTCCAAGAAATTATTTTATTAAATATTTTTGTAAGCTCTTAGTAGATAGAGTTAAAATTATAGATATACCTATCAGTAGAACTGACAGTGCATTTATTACTGGAGAAACACCTAATCTAATCATAGAGTATATTCTCAGTGGAAGTGTTGACGACCCCGGTCCAGCAACAAAGAAAGTTGTTACAAAATCATCAAATGAAAGTGTTACAGCTATTAGAAAACCAGATATTATTCCTGGAAGTATTGCTGGCACTATTACTTTTGTAAGAGCTTGCCACTCTGTAGCTCCTAGATCATAAGCTGCTTCTACTATAGAGTAATCGAACTCTTCCAATCTTGATAATATTATAAATAATACAAACGGTATATTGAAAGTAGTATGAGCTATAAATATTGTAGTCAATCCTAGTTCAAACTTTATTGTTGCAAACAGTATTAGAAGTGAAACTCCCAATATTATCTCTGGTATAACTAAAGGTATGTATGTCAATGTTTGTAAATATTTTTTTCCCTTAAAATCATACCACTGTAATCCTATAGCTCCAAGTGTTCCTATTGTAGTTGAAATAATCCCTGAAACTATTGCTATTCCTACACTGTATCTAAAAGCTTTCCATATATTGTCTGAATACATGAAAAGTTCCTTGTACCATCTCATTGAAAATCCTTTCCATACCATAGATTTTCCATCATTAAATGAGTAAATTATCAATATTATTAACGGTATATAGAAAAATAACATTGATAGTATGAAAAAGAATAATGACGTTCTTCTCTTATTCATCTTCTGCCACCACCTCTGTCTTTGTCTCTTTATTGCTCAATTTCATAAATATCATAATTGCTATTGAAGTAACTATTATCAAAGCAGCTGATATTGTAGAGGCAAGTGGCCAGTTTCTCGTAACAGTAAGATGTTGTGCTATTATGTTTCCAAGCATTGTTGCCTGTGTTCCACCTACTAACTTTGGTACAGCATAAGATCCTAATGCAGGTATAAATGTAAATAGTACTGCTGTTACAATCCCCGGTTTGATATTTGGTATAAACACCTTGAAGAAAGCCTCTCTATTTGTCGCTCCTAAATCTCTTGCTGCCTCTATTAATGAAAAGTCAAACTTCTCTATTACAGCATAAAGAGGTAAGATTGCAAAAGGTAAACTTGTATAGACTGTTATTAGTATTACTGCCCCTGTATTGTATAAAAACTGTATAGGAGTATCTAATATACCTATTTTTAACAAGAAGTTATTTAAAAATCCATTATTTCCTAAAACAGCTATCCAAGCATAGATTCTTATTAAGAAGTTTGTCCAAAATGGAATTATTACTAAAAATAGTAACTCCTTCTTATACTTTGATCTAGCTATATAGTAAGCTGTTGGAAGAGATAACACAACTGTAAACATTGTTACCATAATAGAAATATATACAGTTTTTAAAAGTATTGTCAAAAAGATCTTATCTGTGAATATTTTAAAAGCTTCAAAGGATAACTCCATCTCCACTCCACCATAAGTTCCTCTCTTTAGGAAAGAGTATCCCAATACAATCCCCATAGGTATTGCAAAAAATACTATTAACCACAATGTTATTGGAAGTGTATAACAAGCACCTATCCTATTTTTCTTCACTAGATATCACCTCTACTAAGAAACCATCATCTGCGTCCCAAGCTATGTAAGCATCTTCGTCCCACCAGATAGCTCCCTCATCATTATCATCAAAGTAAACAGCATGTTGCTTAAATACTTTAAAAGTCATATCCTTATTATTATTTAAAAATACGAAGTACTTACTTTGGAATCCTGAGTAGATTAACTCATTTACATATACCTTTAAAACATTTATCTTCTCTTTTTCATTGATTCCTTTAGGCATAGTCTTAGAAAGTTTTATCTTCTCTGGTCTGATTGAAACTTTTACTCTATCTCCTACTTTTACAGGTTTGTCCATCTCAAATACAAGTTCACCCAATTGCTCATTGTATAGCTTTGCAAACTCATCATCTATTATCTCAGTTACCTTTCCATCAAAGAAGTTATTTTCACCTATAAAATCTGCTACAAAAGAGTCTGCTGGTGATTCATAAACTTCAGCAGGTGTTCCAACTTGTAAAACCTCTCCCTTGTTCATAACAGCTATTCTATCTGATATTGAAAGTGCCTCTTGCTGATCGTGAGTTATAAATATAAATGTTATTCCTACCTCTTCATGTATCAAGTCTAACTCTATCAATAGATTTTGTCTTAACTTGGCATCTAATGCTGACAATGGCTCATCAAGAAGTAAAAGTCCCGGCTTATTGATTAAAGCTCTAGCTATTGAAACTCTCTGTTGCTGTCCTCCAGATAGCTGATTTGGTTTTTTGTTTATATGTTCAGATAGTCCTACCATCTTTACAAACTTCTTTACCTCACTATCTATTGTCTTTTCATCAACCTTTTTTAATCTCAAAGGAAAAGCCACATTCTCATATACAGTCAAATGAGGGAATAAAGCGTATTTTTGGAATATTGTATTTACATTTCTCTTGTTGGGAGGAAGTTTTGTAATATCCTCATCACCTAGATATATAGCTCCACCATCTAATTCTGTAAATCCTGCAATCATTCTAAGTAAGGTGGTTTTACCACACCCCGAAGGTCCCAAAATAGAAAAAATTTCTCCATCTTTTATATCTAAATTGATGTTTTTCAACACTTGAACTCCATCATAACTTTTAGTGACATTCTTAATACTTATATCTTTTTTCAATCTCATACCTCCATTATTCAGAATAAATTACATACTCTTCGTTTAATATTTTGTTCTTTATTTTTTAAAATATTTCTATTTTTTAATCACTTTGAAAATTATAGCATAAATTATAAAAATTGAAAAGAGATAATATTAAATTATCTCAATACTATCTCCCACTCTAACTTTTCCACCTTTTAAAACCACTGTAAATATACCCTCTCTAGGCATAATACAATCTCCTACACTATGGTATATTGCACAGTGTGAATGACACTCCTTCCCTATTTGTGTCACCTCTAAAACTATCTCTTCTCCTATTTTCAACTTAGTCCCAACAGGCAATTTTGCACAATCTATTCCATCTACAATGATATTCTCTCCAAAATCTCCATCTACAACAGATCCACCTCTAGATTTAAACTCATCTATCTTCTGTTTTGAGATCAAACTAACCTGTCTATGCCAATTCCCAGCATGAGCATCTCCCTCTAGACCAAAATTCTCTATTAAAACTCCCTCGTTAACACTCTTTTTCTGAGTTCCCTTCTTCTCACTTGTACAAACTGCTACTATCTTTGCCACTCTCTTATCCTCCAATCTCATTCATATATCTCTTATCAGCTCTCTTATTTTCAACTTTCTCTCTCATACTATGTTTTTCTGGCTTGTTATTTATGGCCTCTACTATCTTAGTTTTTATAAACTCATTATCATATCCTGATCTCAAAAGTTCTTTTAAATTTATCCCACTATTAAGATGTAGACAGAGTTTTAAAAATCCCTCTGCTGTCACCCTCACTCTATTACACTGCTCACAAAATCCGTGAGATATCGGGGTAATAAAACCAATACAACCTTGCCCGAACTCTGTCTTGTAATAGATAGCTGGTCCTGAACCTATCCTCTCATCAAAGTAGATCAATTTTCTCTCTTTCTCTATAATTTTCTTTACTTCATCATTTGAAATAGGACGATACTCTTTTCCCATTCCAATTGGCATCAGTTCAATAAATCTTACATCTATGGGATATCTCTCTGTAAGCCTTACAAAATCCATAATCTCACTATCATTTTTTCCTCTTATTAAGACTACATTCAGTTTAATCCTTTTGAAGTTTAACTCCAATGCTTTTTTTATAGAATTTAGAACTTTTGATAACTCTCCCCCTGTTATCTCCCTATATAGCTCCCCTTTTAACGTATCAAGGCTTATGTTCAAACTATATATCTTTTTGGATCTTAAGAATTCTAACTCCTCTTCCAAGCTTATTCCATTAGTAGTCAAACTGATCTCATCTATTGTATCTATACTATTTATCCCTTGAATTATCTCTCTAAAATTCTTTCTTACAAGAGGTTCTCCCCCTGTGATACGAACTTTTTTTACACCCAATTCAGAAAAGATCTCTACAACTCTTTTTATCTCTTCTACACTCAAAATCTCATCTTTAGGTAAAAAAACTATATCTTTATCTCCCATACAGTATTTACATCTCAAATTACATCTATCTGTAATTGACACTCTTAAATATTCGATATCTCTACCCAATCTATCTCTCATCTTCCTCAACTCACTCTCTATGCCTTTAATATACCATATTTATCATAATATTTCTATTAAAAAGTTGACATATCTCGTAAACTAGATTATGCTAATATATATGAATATATGATAGAGGTGATCTAATTGGGATTTACTAATGATATTGTAGTGGTTAGAGGTGGAGGAGATATCGCCACTGGTACAATTCACAAGCTTTTTAGAGCTGGGTTTAAAGTTCTAATTTTAGAGATAGAAAAACCTTCAGCTATCAGAAGAGAGGTGGCTTTTTGTGAAGCTATATATAGAGAAAAGATGGTGATTGAAGAGGTCACTGCTAAACTCTGTTCATCTATAGAGGAGATAGAAAGATGTTGGCTCAATAATGAAATCCCCATTCTAGTAGATCCAAATGGAGATATAATCAAAAAAATTAAACCATTAGTTGTAGTTGATGCTATCTTGGCTAAAAAAAATTGTGGTACTAATAGGGAGATGGCTCCTATTACAATTGGATTAGGACCTGGATTCACTGCTGGTTTAGATGTAGATGTAGTTGTAGAGAGTATGAGAGGACACGATCTGGGAAGGTTGATATTTGAGGGAAAAGCTATGGAAAATACAGGAGTTCCTGGTATCATAGCTGGAATAGGAAGAGAGAGGGTAATATATAGTCCCTGCTCTGGTATTATAAAAAATATCTGTTCAATTGGTGACATAGTAAAAAAAGGGGATACTATAGCTACTATTGATGGAAATAATATAAAAGCTACTATTGATGGTGTACTACGTGGATTGATTAGAGATGGTTATAAAGTATCTGAAAAATTTAAAATTGCTGATATTGATCCAAGACTTGAGGAGCAGAAAAATTGTTTTACAATCTCTGATAAAGCTAGAGCTATTGGTGGTGCTGTATTGGAAGCTATACTTTATTTAAAGATAAAAAAGGGATTATAAGGAGAGAGTATGGAGTTAACTATATTGAAAAAAATAGAGGAAAACCTATCTCAAGGCAAGAGAACTGCCCTAGTTACTATTACAGAGGCAACAGGCTCTACCCCGAGAAAGAGTGGTACAATTATGGGTGTCTTTGAAGATGAAATAGTTGGAACTATTGGTGGTGGAAAGATAGAGAGTGTTGTAATAGATAGAGCTAGAGAGCTTTTAAAAACAGGTAATAGCGAGAGTTTTGAATATAATCTAACCACTACAAATGAGTTGAAGATGAACTGTGGTGGAATGATGAAGGGGTATATTAAGATCTTTTCTCCCTTTCCAAAACTATTGATCTGTGGTGCTGGACATGTAGGACAAAAACTCTTTAAAATAGCTCAACATTTGGAATTTGATCTAAAAATAATAGATGATAGAGAGGAATTGAAAAAAGATATTCCAGAACTTACTCTAGGAAGTTTTCAAGAGCTATTGACAAAGGAAAAAATAGATGGTAATACATATATTGTAATAGTTACAAGGGGTCATCTACTAGATGAAGAGGTGTTTAACCTTGTCAAAAACAGAGGAGCAAAGTATATAGGTATCATTGGAAGTAGAAGAAAAGTCACAACTTTAAAAGAAAAGCTTGAAAAAATCGGAGAAATAAGAGATAATATATTCGCTCCTATTGGTTTAAAACTATCAAATGGAACACCAGAGGAGATTGCTATTGAAATCTTGGCGGAGATTTTAAAAATAAAAAATGGTGGAGATCTAGTTCATAGAACTATGTTTCACAATAAATATATTTTAGGAGGAAAAAATGAATAAAGTAATTCACACAGAAAAAGCACCAGCAGCTTTAGGACCATACTCACAAGCTATCGAAGCTAACGGAATGTTATTTGTATCAGGACAAATCCCATTTGTTCCAGAAACAATGACTCTAGTTTCAGAAGATGTTAAAGAGCAAACTAGACAATCTTTAGAAAACGTAAAAGCTATCGTTGAAGCAGCAGGATACTCAATGAAAGATGTAGTTAAAGCTGGAGTATTCATTAAAGATATGAACGATTTCGCTGCTATAAACGAAGTATACAACGAGTACCTTGGAGATGTTAAACCTGCAAGAGCTTGTGTAGAAGTAGCAAGACTTCCAAAAGATGTAAAAGTTGAGATCGAAGTTATAGCTGTTAAGTAATTTTGATATTTTTTTAGAGGACAACTGTTTAGTTGTCCTTTTTTTTGTCTAAAATAATTGCATTAAATTATAAATATGATATAATTATAGTATATATAACTATAATTTATAAAAAAGGAGAGCTTATGAAATTAATATCTTGGAATGTAAATGGATTAAGAGCCTGTGTTGGAAAAGGTTTTTTAGATTATTTTAATGAGCAGAAAGCTGATATATTTTGTTTACAAGAGACTAAACTACAAGAGGGACAGATAGATTTAGAATTAGAGGGTTACCACCAATATTGGAACTATGCTGAAAAGAAGGGGTACTCTGGAACAGCTATATTCACAAAGGAGAAACCTCTTTCAGTTCAATATGGATTGGGGATTGAGGAGCATGACAAAGAGGGGAGAGTGATAACTTTAGAGTTTGACAAATTCTATATGATCACAGTTTATACTCCTAACTCTCAAGAGAAATTAGCAAGACTTGAATACAGAATGAAGTGGGAAGATGACTTCAAAAACTACCTTCTAGAATTAGACAAGAAAAAGCCTGTAATTGTCTGTGGAGATCTAAATGTTGCACACAACGAGATCGACCTTAAAAATCCAAAAACAAATAGAAAAAATGCTGGATTCTCAGATGAGGAGAGAGAAAAGATGACTACTCTACTAAATAGTGGATTTGTAGATAGTTTTAGATATTTCTATCCTGATAGAGCTGAGATATATTCGTGGTGGTCATATAGATTCAGTGCTAGAGCTAAAAATGCTGGTTGGAGAATAGATTACTTCTTAGTATCTGACAGAATAAAAGAAAATATGAATGGAGCTGATATACATACTACAATATTAGGATCTGACCATTGTCCAGTGGTTCTTGATATTAGCTTATAATTTTATTGGGAAGGTGTAATAATTGACGTTAGAAGAGATAAGAGAGGCTATTAAGGGGAGTAAAAAACTTCCTAAATGTGTAGCTGTATACAATAAACTATTTAAATTAATAAATGATGGAGAGTTTGATGAGGATAATAGACTACCCACTGAACCAGATCTTGCTAAGATAATGGGAGTTAGTAGAATGACATTGAGACAAGCTCTAGCTCTATTACAAGAAGATGGGGTAATCAGAAATATACATGGAAAGGGTAACTTTATCACTCAAAAACAAAATAGATATGACAGAGGTCTAGAACGTTTGGAGCACCCTGTCTATACGTAACTACTCAGGTCTGATGTAGAAATTTAAGACTTTCTTCAAAAAATTTTGAAGAAGGTCTTTTTTTGCGTTCAAA
>NZ_JBEFNA010000007.1 GCF_040199715.1 Fusobacterium sp. SYSU M8D902 | reverse complement strand
TTTAGGGTAAATTTACAATGGATTTTTTATTGAAATTTTATGCTGCAACTTCTTGGAATTCTATTATACACCAAACATTAAAAATGGCGATGGAAAATCCTCGTAGAAAAGAGGAAATTATAAATAAAGCAAAACTTTTATTTGAAAATTAATATTTTTTTATCCTTTTTATTGCAATATCGCTAAAAATGTTTTAAAAAAGATGTGATTTTTTACTGAAAAAAAGGAGGGGTTATGGAGTTGAATGAAAAGAATTTAGATCCAATGAAATTTTCTTTTTCCTCAAGGTATAAAACAATTGAAGAATTTATGGTTCTTAATTCTATTCTTATTTCTTTGTGTCAAGAAATACAAAAATTATATTATGAAGACTATGATTTCATGGATTCTATTTATGAAAGACAAAATACTCCTAAAGAATATAAAAAACAATATTTCAAACAACTTCTTATAAAAAAATTAGAAATTGAAAAAGAGATGAATAATATTTCAATAAAACTAGGTGTATTTCAAAAATATATTGCAGGAAAAGGTTGGAAATATTTAGATAATATAGAAGAATTATAAATCACTTAATATTCCTCTACTTTCATCTTCAATGTCATCAAATCTATCTTCTAGCTCATTATTTAAATATTCTTTTAAATATTTTTTTAGAGGTAGAGAACTTTGAATTAAGGATTTAAGTTTTATCTTTTTTATTGTAAATAACAAATCAATATTTAGATTTATTTTGTTACTAATTTCTTTAAATTTTTTTAATTCTTGGTCTTTAAATATAATGAATATTTTAGATACTATAAAAGGTTGTAGATAAAATGAACTTTTAAATAAAGGAAAAGTTTTATCTAAAGAAGTATAAGTATAATCTATTCCAGTAGTTGACTCAGTTATTTGTCTTACTGGATTAAATTTATTCTTACCAAAAGTTAAAAAAATATTATTTATATTTATTGGTTTTTCAGAAACTATATTTAAATATAAAATAAAACTTTTATCATAATGATTATATGTTTCACAAAATACTTTTAAATAATTTAACTTTTTATCATTATAAATTTTAATCAATCCTTTTATTAAAATAAAGAAAAAAGTACAAAGGTTAGTAATTATTAAAATAATATCAAAAGTTGTTTTTGATTGAAAAGTAATCATTTTTATCCCTCTTTTCTATAATGTGTTGTGGTAAATATATTATAACTTTTTGGAGGGATAAATTCAAGGAGGTGTGAGATGAGAACAGAGGAATTAAAAAAACTTAAAACTTTTGAATTAGTTGAGGAACTTAGTAAAAGAGAAGGAGTAGAAAAAATATATATAGAGCCATATCAAGAAATTAAAGTTAAAGTAGAAGGTCCCATGATTATTCTAAAAGTAATTGATTAAAGTTTTTTATATCTGTAATTTCCTTTTTTTATATAGGTATCCAAATATCTACCCACAGAACTTGCAGATAATAAAAAGTATATCATAAAAATAGCTTTCTTTGAAATAACTTGCATACACGTGACCGCACAAGCGGTGCTTATGGAGATATTGCCTAATGGTATGGCAGTAGATTGCTAATCTACCGAGTTAATAGCTCTTATGGGTTCGAGTCCCATTATCTCCGCCAATAGAATAAAAAATAGAATACTCTTTAAAAGAATTGATAAATGTCAAAAAGTATAGAGGAGAAGCTATGGAAGATAAAAAAGAAAATCTAGAATATCAAACAACCATTGAAAAGCTTGAAATTTCTATTAAAAAGAAAAAAAGAGCCAATAAAATATTATTTATTTTATTAAACTCTTTAATTTTAGGCACAATTGGAACTTTTGTTATAGTTTTATTAAACTATTTAGTTTCCTCTTTTTTTAAATAACATATTAAGATAGAAAGAACTTTTAATATTTCGGCATAAAATAGAGAAAACATAATAGCTTTGAAATATGATTTTAAAAAGGAAATAAATGTTTTTAAATTACTAGTTGGGTCTTGTTGAAAAATAATTTCTTTATCTAAACACAATTTTAAAAATAAAAGTAATAAAGCTAATTTTATACTACTTTTCATAATTTCATTTTTTTCTTCTGTATTATAAAAGAAAATTGTTGGAACAAAAATAAATACTCCTATAAATTCACTAGTTAAATTTAAGGGAAGATAAAGATTAAAGGGTTCAACTATAAGAGAAATTAAAAATACTCCAATAAAATCAGCCTGAGAAAATAATAACTTTTTGGAGATTTTTAAAATAAAATATAACAGTTCAGAAGAAATTACTAAAATAAAAAGGTATATTGCCCAAATAAGAACTATTCCACCTAGGATCATAAAAATATAACTCACTTTTTTATTCCTCCTTTCTATGATATTGTGGACAAATGTATTATAGCTTTTTGGAGGGATAAAATCAAATAACAGTTGGCAGATCTGTAAAACTGCCACAAATAAAAAAAGACCCCGCAGGGTATGAGGTCAGAATTATCTGTACTTTCTCACTAACCATACAATAATGATAGCAAGTAATCCACCTAGAAGAATTACTCCACCATCAAGATTGATGATTAGATTTTGAATTGTTACAGTCATTTCTGTACCTCCTTAGATTGTATGTTCTACTGCCTATAAAGTTCGTTACTCTTTATAGACATGAAATAAGCCTCCACCGAAGTGAAAGCTTAGTTCATAACGAATTTACATACAATCTAAGTTACCCGTACGGGTTTCTAGGTACTTTAATTATAACAAAATAATATCAAAAAGTCAAAGACAGTTTTTGTTTTATATCTGTTCATCATTTCCAAGCCACTAGTTCTAAAGGACTTAGGGAATGGTGGATAGGCATAAGATAAAAATAAGAGGACTAGTGGCATAGCTCCTCAAAGGAGGAATAAAAATGGAAAAAAATTCAATAAAACAATTACTTATGACAAGTAATTTTTATGTATTAAATAAACAATTAGTAAAAAGTCTTGGAATTGAAACAGCCTTCTTTTTGACAGCTTTAGTAGAAGCTGATGAGATGTTATCTGATGAAAATGGTTGGTTTTATCAAACAGTACCACAAATTGAAGAAATAACAGGCTTAACTAAACACAAACAAAATAATTCTATTAATGAGTTAATAGCTTTAGGTATTCTTTTACAAGAGAATAAAGGTATGCCTATGAAGAGATACTTTAAATTAGATTATAAAAAAATATCAGATATTTTATTTTCCAGCAGTCAAAAAAATGTCCACCAAGGAAGTAAAAAATTAGCTACCAAGGAAGAGAAAAATTTACCACCAAGGGAGCAAAAAATTGTCCACCATGGTGGAGAAAAATTAGCTACAAATAAAGAACTAAATATAAATAACTTAGATAAAAAACTAAATAATAAACAAAGTAGTAGTAGTGTAGATAAATCTACTCAACCACAACCATACGATTTAGAAAAAAAATCTATTGAGTTTAAAAATAATATTTTAGAACTAAGAGATATTATTATAAACTCTACTGGAGAAAATCCTCAAACAGTAGATATGGTATTTAAACCTGTTATGTACAGAGAGATAATAAAACCTTTATTAGCTAAAATAAAAACCAGTAAATTTTTAATGGGAGAAAAGGGCATAAAACCTAAACTATATACTTTCATAAGACAAGATGGAATAAATGGAATACTTGCAGGGTTATATGATGATTTCAAAACTGAGAAAACTAAATATAAAGGTGCTGAAATAATTACTATTGAGAATTTAGAAGAGAAAGCTAGAAGAGAAAAAGAACAAGAAGAGTTTGATAGAATGTTAGGACTGTAAGAGGAGGATAAAAAATGGAGATTATAGGAAATAAAGTACCAGTTTGTAAATATTGTGGAAAGGAGTATGTTGAGAATCTAAATATACCAGCTAATTTCCCTGACTTTATAAAACAGGCTATGAAATATATACCAGCATGTGATTGTGAGGAAAAGCAAGAAAAAAAGAGAAGAGAACTTGAAGAGAAAGAAAGACAAAAACAATGTTTGATGAATAAAGTTAAGAGATATAGAGATATATCTGTCATAGATAAAAAGTTCTTACAAAGTACTTTTGAAAACTCTAATATGTCTGATAAACATATGGGAATGTCTAAAAAATATGCTGATAAATTTATACTTGATGGAACAGCTCAAGGCGGGATTCTTTTCTATGGTGGTGTAGGAACTGGAAAAACATATGCTAGTGCTTGTATATGTAATCAACTTATGAATAATGGCAAAACAGTTCTTGTAATGAATTTAGGATTATATCTTCTCAAAATAATGAGAGAATGGGCAGAAGCTGAGAATGATGTTCTTAACTATGTTAAAACTTGTGATTTATTGGTAATAGATGATTTAGGAACTGAGAACATATCAGATTTTACAAGAGAAAAAATGTTTAATTTGATAGATACAAGATATAGAGCTAATAAGCCTATGATCATAACAACCAACTTAACTCCTATGGAAATAAAAGTAAAACTTGGAAGTAGAATAGCTGATAGACTAGCTGGAAGTTGTCTTGAGTATGAGGTCAAAGGAGAATCTAAAAGAAAATTTGATAAAAAAGCATTTGCAGAGTGGCTTACAGCATAAGGGGGAAAGATGGTAGAGTTATATCATGGAGATTGTCTTAAAATTATGGACCAACTTATTGAGAAAAATATAAAAGTTGACTTAATTTTAACAGATCCACCTTATCAAAAAACTAAAAATAAATGGGATTGTGTAATTCCTTTTGATGAAATGTGGAAAAGATTAAAAAAACTTAGAAAAGAGAATACTCCAATAATTTTATTTGGGCAAGGAATATTTAGTGCTAAGCTAATTTTATCTAATCAAGAAGAGTATAGGTATAGTTTGATATGGAATAAAGAACATCCTAGTGGATTTTTAAATGCTAATAAAATGCCTTTATCTTCACATGAAGATATTCTTGTTTTTTATAAAAAATTACCTACATACAATCCACAAAAATTTAAAGGAAAGCAAAATAATTCAACTGGAAATACTATAGCTCCTAAAATAAATAATAACTATAATAATTTTATTCAGAAAGATAATTCTGATAGATATGGAGATATGAAATTCCCTAGAAGTATTTTAAATTTTAAAAAACCTCATCCTAGTGTAATGATACATCCTACTCAAAAACCTACTGAGTTATTAGAGTATTTAATAAAAACATATTCTAATGAGAATGATTTAGTTTTAGATTTTACCATGGGAAGTGGAAGTGCTGGAGTAGCTTGTTCAAATACTAATAGAAATTTTATTGGAATAGAAATAGATAAAAAATATTATGAATTAGCTATAAATAGGATGGTGGGATAATGGATTTAGTTTTAAATTTAAAAAGAGAATATTTTCAGGAAATAAAGATAGGAACTAAAAAAGAGGAGTACAGACTATGTACTCCTTACTGGCAGAAAAGAATTGAAGGAAAATCATTTGATAGAATAATTATCAAATTAGGATATCCCAAAAGCTCTGAAATGGATAAAATATTAAAGTTTAAATGGCATGGTTATCAAATCAAAGAAATAACTCATAGAGAATTTGGTAACAAACCTGTAAAAGTATATGTAATTCAGTTAAAAGAAAGAATTTATTAGAGGTGATCTTGTGAAATTGGGCTCGGAATATTAATAATTATAAGTTTTTACTATGGAATAATACATCCACAAAATAAAAAATAAAAGGAGTTTTACATGGAGAGAAGAGATATTTTAAAATCTGAAATAACTGAACTTCAACAAAGACTAGGGATAAAACCTATTGTTACAAGAAATTTAAAATCTATTGAAGATTGTAGAAAAGCTTTAGTTGAGATAGCTAAACATTATGCTTCTGTTTCTCAATTAAGATTAGTTAATCCAGGATCAGAAACTGAACTTGATATTCTGAGAAAAAAAGTTGAAATACTACAAGGTGAAATAAAAAAATATAAAGATCAAAATTTAAAGTACTATGAGGAAGTAGCACACCTTACGGCCACTAACAAGAATTTAGAAGAGGATAAAAACGAATTATTAGTTAAAAATAATACTCTTTATTCTGTGATAAATAAGTTAAATAGTAAAAAATGGTGGCAATTTTGGAAATAGAGGAGTGGAATTAGTGATTATAAAAATAGCTGGAATAGTTTATATAATGCTTAGCACTTATAATACTATTATTTCTCTAATAAATGAGAAAGATTATGTAATAGAAACTTGGCAAGAGGATAAAATGGAGTTTGGTCTAAATTTATTGATAATAATAATTTTACTCTTATTTTCTCCAATAGTATATAGCATTAACACTTTAAAAAATGAGTATGGAGGAAAAGATTAAATGAAAGAAACAGATATTCAATCAACTATAATTAGATATTTAGCAATTCTTGAAACTCAAGGAAAATTATTTTTTAATAGAACTAATAATATTCCTCCAGTCAATAAAGACAGTAGAGGTAAGGTAATTGGATTTAGAAGATTACCAAATGGAGCAAAGAAAGGGATTCCTGATATATGGGTAATTATCAATGGTAAAACTATAGGTTTGGAGGTTAAAACTCCTACTGGAAAACAGAGTGAGGAACAAAAAGAGATTCAAGATAAGTTTATTAAAAATGGTGCAGACTACTATGTGGTTAGAAGTTATGAGGAAGTTAAAAACATACTAGACAAGTATTTAAAGAGTGCATAAAGAAACACATTAAGAGAAAAGGGAGGGAATACTGAATATGGGTTTTCAAATGAGCTTCGACGATTTTCTGAAAGGTGACTCTGTATTCTCTCATCGAGAAGAAAGTGAGCTTTTACAAGCTAAAAAAAAGATTAAAAATGCTATGATGAGCTGTATCTTTAATAGGTACAGCTTATCTTGTCGTGAAGTAGAAGTGTATAAACTATTTCATTATCAAGGCCTTAATCATAGACAAATTGCTAATTTATTAAATATAAAGAGAACTACTAGCAGGAACTATCTATACAGAGCCAATAAAAAAATAAATAAAATTAGTAAAAAAATGGAGGATTTATGAGAAAAGAACTCACTGATCTAGAAAAAATAAAATTATTATATGATTCTCTTTCCAGTATGGAGGAGATTACATTTGATAATAGATTGGATAAAATGAAGTTTAATAAGTATATGCTTTACCTTAACTATTTAGAATCTCAAGGTAAAATAAAAGTTAAGATGATAGAAAATTGTAGTAAAAGAGAATGGAAAATTATTGTTGAGAAGCTTTAAAACAAGGCTTCTTTTTTATTAAATGTAAATATTGACAGAAACTTCTTTTTTGTATAATATTTATTATAGAATATATTAAAAAGAGGGGAAAAAATATGGAAAAGAAAAAAATAAGTGATAATATATATGATGATATATATAATTTAGAATTTAATAAATCTAAAATATTAAAGGAACAACTCAATTCTTTAAAGAAAAGAGAAAAGTTTAATAGCAGATTAAAATTTATGTCATCAACTATGATGTTTATTAGTATCTTGCTTGTAATACTAATTATATCTTTAGTTTTTTTTAAAAAAGAAAGTGTTCAGTTATTTTTAAATTCAGATAAATTTGAATTACTGTTAACATTAATAATGACTATTCTTCCACTAATATTTCTTATTGAAAGTTTTTTTGATAAAAATTTAATATTTGATAAAATAAAAGAAACTTCAGATGAATTAGAATATTTAAATATAGAAAATGAATCTGATATAAAAAAGGCAGAAAAACAATTTAAATTACACCAAAATGAACTTCAAAAATATTATTCTCAGAATTTATCACATAGTCAGAAAATTTTTTACACAGGAATAGTTTGTATAGTTTTAGGTTTTGGAATAATAGTCTTTACAATGTGGATTCTATCTACTAAAAATATTAATAATACTCTTGAATTAATGATTACAGGGGGAATAGGAGGAGTCCTTTCTAATTTTATTGGTGTAATATATCTTAAAATGTATTCAGAAACTTTAAAAGTTTTGATAGAATTTCATAATAAATTAGTATATACTCATAATTTACATTTTAGTAATTACCTCTTAGCTAAAGTTGAAAATAAAGAATTGAAAGAAAAAATTTTACAAGAAGCTATTTTAGCAATTGTTAAAAAAGAAAAATTAGATTAAATAAAAATTTTTTAAAGGGAGGAATGTGTGAGAAAATTTTTAAAAAAACAATTTATTAAATTACTAATTTATATTATTATTTTAGGAGTTATTACTATATTATTTTTTTATTGTAATTGGAATAAAAACACTCTTTTATCTATTATTTCTTTAATAACTTCTATTTTTATAGCTTTTATGGGTAAAACATGGATAGATGATTATAAATTAGAAATAGATAGAGAGTTAGAAAATCATAAATTAAAAATAAATAAAGAATTGGAAAGTTATAAAATTAAGTTATCTAATTATACATTAGTTACTAAGTTACAATATGATTTGGAATTTTCTATATATAGAGAAATATATGGGGATTTAATGATGGTATTGAGTAGAATAGAAAGATTAAGTAATCTTTCTGATTCAAAAGATAGAATTTCATTATTAAATTCAGAGAAAAATAATTGGTATATTCTTAAGAAAAAATTAGAATTAAAAATGTTGCAAAATGCACCATTTTATAGTGAACAAATATTAGATAAAATCAGTAGTATAATTGAAGATCTTAATAAAATTGTTACTGAAATTGAAAAATTAAATAGCTCAGAAGATATATCCTTATTTTTAGAAGGAATAATAGTTGTTGGGAAAATAAAAGATTTAGGAGATTTAATAAAAGATAGAATTGAAAATATGAAGATTATAGAAAATTAAAATTATTTAGGGGGAGAAAATGCAAAAAATATTAACTATTCTAAGAGAACCTTATTTTAGTAATGTCGTTTTAATGCTTACTTTATTACTAACATTTTTTATATGGTTAAATGATAAAAGAAATAAAGAAAAAAGTTATGCACAAATAATTTTATTACAAATAAAAAATATTGAAATTACAGTACAAGAAATTAAAATTAATGGATTAACTAATGGGATCTTAAGTGAAAGTTTATTTTTAGAATTACCAATTTTATTTGAAAAAGATTATTGGGAAGAATATTCTCATTTTTTAATTAAAGATTTAGGAAAAGATAATTATGAGAAAATAAATAATTTTTATCAATGTTGCTCTAAAATAAAAAATTACCAAATAGAGGTAAAAACTAAATTGAGAGAAGCTTTATATTGGCGTGGTTATCATTTTTATAATACAAAATACCAAAATGATTTTAATGTATTTTCAACTGATGAACTTAGAAAACAAAATGAATTAAAATTTAATATATTGGAAAAAACTTCAGTTCCTCAAACATATATTCCTAATGAATTTCCACGTCAATTAACAAATTTATTAATAGAATATTCGCCTATTACAGATACAATAGCATATACTAAATTACAAAAAATTTCTAATAGGTTTGTTCTTTGAATTATAAAAATGAAATATCATATTTTTTCAAAGTCTAGTATTTACTAGACTTTTTTTATTTTTTTGAATAATTTTTTATAAAAACGTCACTATTAAATTAGTGACGTTTTTGTATTAGTGAGAGGATAAATAAATTAAGCTGGAGGTGTAAAATGCTTAATCTTGTATATATTGAAATAGAGAAATTGAAAACCTATGAGAATAATATCAAAGAACACACAGAGGAACAGATAAAAACTATTGCTAAAAGTATTCAAGAAACTGCTTTCAATGACCCAATAGGTATTACTCCTGATTATGAAATAGTTGAAGGTCATGGGAGATACTATGCAGCTAAATTATTAAAACTGGAAAAAGTTCCTTGTATAGTGATTGAGGGCAATCCTGAAAAGATAAGACTATATAGAATATTACATAATAAATGTTGCTTAGATACAGGATTTGATAGGGATAAATTAATGTATGAACTAAACTCATTAAAAATAGAAGGAATTGATATAGAAGTCTTTGGATTTACTGATAAAGATTTAGAAGTAGCTGAAATAGAAGCATTAGATGCAATAACTAATGAAAGTTTTACTTCATTGGCTGATGAGATAAAGAATGAAAGCTCTATCTTTACTATTAGCTTTAACTTCCCAGTAGATAAAAGAGAAAGAATAGAAGAGTTTATAAAATTAAAAACTAAAGAGTACTTTGTAAATAAGATTTTAGAAGAAATGGAGGGAAAGTAGATGCCAAGATGTGGAAGTCAAATTCCTATATGTGATGTTCCTATTAGGTTTGATACTTATAAAGGATGTAGTCATGGTTGTAAATATTGTTTTGTATTTAGAAAAATAGATATAAAGAATATAAAACTAGATGAAACACCCTCAGCATTATTAAATTTTATAAAAGGAAAAAGAAGTCAAGAAACCAATTGGTGTAGTTGGGATATTCCTATGCATTGGGGTGGTATGTCTGATCCATTTCAACCTTGTGAAAAGATACATAGAAACTCATATAAATGTTTAAAAGCATTAGCTGAAACTAAATATCCCTTTATAGTAAGTACAAAAGGAAAACTTATAGCAGATCCTGAATATTTGGAATTACTAAAACAATGTAATGCAGTAGTTCAAATATCTCTAGTTAGTCCTTTATATGACAAGATAGAACTAGGGGCTCCTACATATGAGGAAAGAATAGAGATTATAGAAAAAGTAGCAAAAGTAGCCAAGAGAGTAATTGTAAGAATACAGCCATACATGAGAGAAGCAAAAAAAGATATCTTAGATAACTTAGAAAGATATAAAAAGATTGGAGTATATGGGATAACTCTTGAAGGAATGAAATTTGCTAAAAAAGTAAAAGGAATGGAAAAAGTAGGAGCTGACTATGTATATCCATTAAACTTATTAAGAAAAGATTTTGAGGAGATAAAATTAAAAGCTCATTCTTTAGGTTTAAGAGTATTCATTGGAGAAAATAGATTAAGAAATATGGGAGATAACCTTTGTTGTTGTGGAATAGAAAACTTAGAAGGATTTACAGGAAATACATATAACTTAAATCATTTACTCTATGATAAGGAAAATATAAATATTACTAAAATTATGGAAGAAAAGGGTACAGCTAGAGTATTCGCTACACTTTATCAAAATACAGTTGCTAATAACTATATGAAAGATAAAAGTTTTAAAGAAGTAATGGAAGTAATAGCTAAAGATAAAAAATATACTGAGATACTAGGGAAGTGATACTGATGAGTAATCCTACTAGAGCTCCCACAAAGGAAGAAGTAAGAGAATACTATGAGCAAAATAATGTTTCTTTAAAAGAGTGTGCTAATCATTTTGGGATCTCTGAAAATACTGTTAAAAGTTGGAAGAAAAGAGATAAAGCTAAAGGTGATGATTGGGTGCACCTAATAAATAATTCGGGTGCACCCAAGGGGGCAGAGAGGAAATCAAAAAAGCAACTTATAAATAAAGCTAAATCAATAGTTATTCAAGGTGGCACTATAAAAGAGGCGTCAGAGAAAACAGGAGTTAAGGAAAGTACACTTCAAAACTATTCATCTAAAGAAAACTGGATAGAGCAACAAGAAAGATTTCTTAAAAATATATATGGAAAACTCCAAGAGGAAGAGGGAGAAAAACATATACAAAGGAGAAAAGAAGCTATTGATTATCTTAACTATATTCAAAAAAAAACTATGGCCAAGTTATCTAATGGTAACTTAGATAAAGAATATGTAGCAGTATTAAATACAGCAGTCAATATAGTTCAAAAGACAATAGAAGGACAGGCTCAACTATTAGGTATTCCTGAAATGAGAATGAATATTAAGAAAGATACTGATAATAAAGCTATCCCAACTAGTAATGATAGAAAAATCACTATTAAGGTGGTGAAGTAATGGAAGATATAGAACTCACTTTTGGAGAACACTTTGCAAACTTAATGCAGGATGATGATTTTGATATAGCATTATGGATAGGTGGTTATGGTAGTGGAAAATCTTTTACAGGATTTCTTAAAACTGTTCTTACAGGTTCTATTGAAAAAAGAAGAATGTTAGTAGTTCGTAAAGTCTATGCAACTTTAAAAGATAGTTGTTTTGAGGATCTAAAGGAAGCTATATCAATTTTGAATATGGAGAATGAATGGAAATATATTAAATCTCCATATGAATTTGAAAATTTAGTAACAGGAACTCAAATTATATTTAAAGGTATGGATGATTGGAGAAAACTAAAATCAGTAAAAAATATAGACTACATTCTCATAGAAGAAGCTGATGAGTTAACTCTCGATGATATAAAAGAGCTTAGAAAAAGGTTAAGGGTAAAAAATATCAGATGTAAATTAATAATGATGTGTAACCCTGTATCAAGAGGTAGTTCTATTTATAAAATGTTTTTTACTGAACAAGGATATAACATTGATGAAAACGAGTTATATGAGAAACGACTTATCAAATTCACAGATAAAATTAGTTTAGATAATGGAGAAGAGTTAAAACAAGTGGTAATGATACATCATTCTACCTATAAAGATAATCCACATCTTCCAGCAAGTTTTATTTATGAATTAGAAAGTGAAAAAGATCCTAGATTAAAGAGAATAGCTAAAGAAGGTAAATTTGGTGCTGATGGAGATTTAGTTCTATATAATGCTGTTTTTGAGAAACAAGTTTATGAAAGGTATGTTGAAGGTAGATTAAATAGAAAGGACCAGCATAGAGGGATTGACTGGGGATATTCAATTTCATATACCTGTGGTTTAAAAATGGCCGTTAATAGTAAGCTGAATGAGTTGTATGTTTATTGGGAATATTACAACAAAGGAAAATTAACAAAAGAACTATTTAAGGAATTAGAACCATTAAAAGAGGGTGGAAGAACTATCTATGCTGATAGTGCTTCAGCACAAACAATAGCAGACTTTTATGATGCTGGATATAACATTGATGGAGCAACAAAAGGAAAAGGCTCTGTTGAATACCATGAGCAACTATTAAGAAGTTTTTCAAGAATAGTAATAGATATAGATAGATGCCCACATACAAAAGAAGAAGCAGAAGAGTGTGTATATAAAAAAGATAAAAATGGAGATATCCAAGCTGGTAGATATAATATAGACCCTCACAGTTTTGATGCTATGAGCTATGGGCTTGATGAATATGATTATATCCCATTAAAAGAGAGAATTAGAAAGAAAAAATATATAGGAGTGACTGGAGGTGGAAAAAATTGAAAAGAATATATTAGGTAAAAAAGAACTAACTACATCTACTGTTATAAAACTATTTAGTGAAACTTATCCTGAAAGTTCAAATTTAAGTGATGAATTAATAAAAAGACTTTTAGAAGATATAGATATTAGTTCAGCTTTAGATAAAGTTGAAAGAGGAGTAGCTAGTAGAAAACTATTAATACAAACTGATGATATAGCTTTAGAAGAAAAAGCTAAAGAGATAGAGAAAAGGTTTTCAGGAATTAAATTCAATAGGATGCTTAACCATATGATTACAGCTAGATATTGGGGATATAGTTGTTTTGAAATAATTTATAATGAAGATTTTTCAATAAATACACTTATTCCTATTCCATATGATTATGTTACATACAAAGCTTATGAAAAAGAGTGGAAGATAAAGATAGGAAGTAATGAAATTCCTTTAAATAGAGAGAAATTCTTATTATGTATTCATAGATGGAATCCAGCTAGGCCAACAGGTACTAATATTTTTGAATCTTGTAAAACTTCTTTTCTAGATAAAGAAATGTATCAAAGACAACTAAGAGGACTTTCTAAAAAATATGGTGATGTTATTATTGTTTTTCCTTATGATGAAAACACAGAGTTTGAAGATATAAAAGAGCAAGCAGAACAAGTAGCCAATATGAAAGGACAAGATGTTGTTGCTATACCCGTTGGAAGAAACCAAAGTTTAAAAGATAGTTTTCAATTTATAAAATTATCAGATTTACAACCTGAAATATATACAGAGTTAGAAAATAGAGAAAAGGAAAAACTAATACAAAAAATATTAGGAGGAACTTTAACTATTAATAATGGAAGTGGAGTAGGATCTTATTCTCTTGGAGAGATACATCAGCAAGGATTAGAAGATGTAATTCAAGAGGTATGTAATTTTTGTACTGACAGTTTATATCAATTAATAGAGATTGATTCACATTTTTTTGGGTATGATCCAAATGATTTTACTTGGATACTTGAAAAAGTTTATTCTGAAGAAGAAATGCTTGAAAAAGATAGAAAAAAAGAGGAAAAATTAAGTTTAAAATTAGAAAATATGCAAAAATTATCAAACATTGGTTATAAGCTCACTAAATCTTATTTAGCAGAATTTTTAGGTATAGATGAAGATTTACTCGAAGAAAGTCCTGTACCTATGCCAAATGGAATATTACGAGGGGAGTTTTCAAAAACTAATAATGTAGACGACCGACTTTTCAATGTTGTTGAAGCTCAAAAGAAATTTGAGGAATATTTAAAAAAAAAATTAGATAAGTTTACTGAAAATATTGAAAATCAAATTATAGAGCAATTAAAAAATATTGAAGAGGGTGGAGAGTTTACTCTAAATCTTGATTTTTCAGAATTGGAAGATGATTTAATCTTATCTCAAGTAAGAGCATATGCAACAGCTAAAACTATTATATCAGGATTAAATATTGATGAGTTTGATCCTTTTGATATTCCTTTTCAAGAAGCTATTAAGTCTTTTATAGATAAAACACCTATTCTTTATGAAACTATTGAGAAGATAACTGAAGAGGTAAGAGCTCATTCTTTTTGGTTAAAGAAAAGCACAGATTTAGAAATGACTTCAAAACTCTTTGAAAATATGAAGAAAAACCTTGAGAATGGTGGAACATTAAAGCAATGGATAAAAGATAGTAAAGAAGCTATTGAAAAGTTAGGACTAGGAAAGCAAGGATATTACCTTGAAAATGTTTATAGAACTAATATGTTCTCTCAATATAGCATAGGTAACTATAAACAACTTAAAGAAGATGAGGAATTTTTTCCATATTGGCAATATCATGCTATTGAAGATAATAGAACAACTTCTATTTGTAGAACTCTAAATGGAAAAATCTATAAGTCAACAGATCCATTTTGGAATATCTATTATCCACCTAACCATTATCAGTGCCGTTCGACTGTAATTTGTCTATCTAAAGATGATATGAAAGAGTATGGTTATAAAGTGTCTAAGTATGATGAAACAATGACAGGAGAAGAGTTAGGAAACTTTAAAGGAAATCCAGCTAATACTTATTGGGAGGATATGGAGAAAAGAACTAATGAAAAACAAGGTGTTTTTGTATGGGAGTAAAAACTACTAATAATTCTTCAAAAAGAATAAAGCAGATTTTGAAAAATTGTAGTGATTTTAAAAAGCCATTAAAAATAATAGCTAGAAATATGAAAAATGAAACTTTAAGAAATTTTGATAATGAAACAAGTTATCTAGGAGCAAAGTGGAAAAAGTCTGCTAGAGCTAAAAAAGATGGTGGAAAAACTCTACAAGATACTGGAAGATTATATAACTCTTTTACAAGATATTCTGATAATAATGTTGCTAGAGTCGGAACTAATGTTATATATGCTAGAGCTTTAAATCATGGATTGAAAAAAGGAGAGAATGGGACTGTTAATGCAATAGTAAAAACTCATTATAGAAAAGTTAGATATAAAAAGAAAAATGGCGAATATGCAAAAAATAAGAAAAGAGTAAAAGTAAGGGCTCATGTAAGGACTATAAAAGTCCCTTGGGGAGATATTCCAGGATATAAATTTTTAGGAATATCACCAAAAATGAGGATGAAATATAAAAATATACTCTTACAACATATTTTGAAAAGGAGATAGCATGGGAAATGGATTTTTAGATTTGAGTAAATGGATTCTTATTGGTAAAGGAACTTATGCTAAAGGGATTCCATGTTCATATTTTTATAGAAGAGGGAGGTAGATAAGATGATAACAACAGCAGGACATTTATTTGTAGGAGTAGTTATAGGAATTACTGGTGGTTTAATTTGGGGAGTAATTAGAGAAAGAAAAGGTAAAAATAAGAAATATATTTTCTGGGGACCTAAATTAATAAAAAAGGAGGATAAAAATGCCAAAAATATTTAAAGCTGGGAACTATGGAGCAAAGGGGAACTACACAGTAGAAAATCTTAAAAGTTGGATAGGGAAAGAGTTCTCAATCACAGCTGGCCATATTGGAGACTGGCAAAAGAATGGCTACCCAATAACAGCTATTCCAATTGCTGGAAGTTGTAAAGTTACCAATGTTGATGAGAATGGATATTTGATAGGAGAATTTAACTATAATTCCTTTGGAGAAAGTATTAAGGAACAATATCCTAATTTATCAATCGGAATAGGTAATAATGGAGAGCCTAACCATTTAGCATTATTGGGATATGCTCCACCTCATCTAAAAGATTTAGATAAGTCTTTTAGTGAGTTTTCTCAAGATTTAACATCACTAGAAACAACTCAAACAATAGAATTTGCAGAAGATGAGCAAAGCAAAATTGATGAATTTGTAAATTTTATTAGAGATGTTGATGCATCAAAAATAAAATTAGGAAATTTATTTGATGCATTATGGGATAAAGATAGTGAAAAATCAGCAGTAGATAAATTAAGAAATGCTGGATATACAGTAGAAAAAACTACTGAATTTTCAAAAGAAATTCTTGGAAGTATTGCTAATAATCTAGGATATATCTTAGCTGAAAAAACTGTTGAAAATTTAACTCAAGCTGAAATATATGAGAAAGTTAGAGCTGAATTTGCTAGAGATACTGAGAAAAAAGAAGTAAAAGATAAAATTATGAAGATGTTTCCACCTGTTATGCATAACATTATTGAATTTGCAATAAATAAAGCATTTGATGAGAAAGAGTACTCAAATATTATTGAGTTCTCAGAGGAAGAAAAGGGAACAATGGCCAATAAATTAAAAGAGTTTTCAAAAGGAGATGGTCCTTTTAAACATCTTTTTGAAAATTATATAAATAATAATGATTTTTCTAAACAAGAATATGATCCAATCAAAGATGCTAAAGAAACAGCAGAACTAGGAGGTTATTAGAATGGGATATTTGAAAAGAGAAGAAAGAAAAGAAAGCAGAAGTTTTAAAAGATTACAACCTGATATGAGAATAATATTGGGAAAAGGAGAGGTAAAACATCTTCAAGCTATAGCACAAAGTAAGGCTGATGGAAAGTTTTATGCATACAAAGCTGGAGATGAAAACTTAGGAGTAATAGCTGGGCTATATACTGGAGAAGATATAAATGTTACTTCAACACAAGGGACAGGAAGAATTTCAACTCAAATAATAGTAGCTCAAGATGATATAAAAGGTATTGATTGGGCAAAAGATTTTACTGCATTATCACAGTTAAAACTTGCTGGTGTTATTTTTGCACCATTAATTGTAGGAACTAAGGAGGCTTAAATATGGATAAAAGAATGATTTATTTAATTTCGTTAATTGCAGAACTTTCAAAGAGAATGGATATTCCTAGAGTTTATTCAACAAAATTTTTAAACTCAGGAAATAAATATCTATCTCCTACTGAAAGAATAAGAATAGAAGATTTAACAGATTATTTTGTTACAGCTGGAATTGTAGGAAGAGATGAAATTCTACCTATAGTAGATAAAAATGGATTTGCAGTTACAGAGTTTGAACCAGATATCATTGGAGCACAAGCTTTATTCTCTCCAAGTGATATTATTCAACTTCAAGCAGGTATTCCACTAATCACTTCAACAGGAAATGAGATTCCAACTATAAAACAATTAGAAAATAAATATTCAAGAATTATTGCAGCTGCTCTAGGAAATAAATTTGAAAGAATGTGTGCTGAAGCATATTTAAAAGGGACATATGTAGATAAAGATGGCGTACTTATTAATGTTGGTGTTACTGAGAATAAATCTTTATCATTTACAGCTAAAACAGTTTATTCAGATGAAATATTAGCTTTATTACTAAAATATCATACTAAACATGGTATGTTCCCTAAAGTAGAAATTGGAGAAAAGGTGTTTACAGCTTTAAAAAATGAAGCAAATAATACTAGACAAAATATCAATAATGTTAAGTTTGTATTTGGTGAACAACCTTATTTAGAATTAGGAGAAAAGAAAATAGAACTTTTAACAAATGGTAAAGATGCAACAGGAGAAGTAATTGATACTCAAAATATGATTATTTTATCAGATCCAAAAGGATTAGCAGTAGGATATGGTTGCTTGATGTATGGAGATATTAAATCAAATGAATCTAAACTTATTAGAGCAGAATTAATTGCTGGAGATACTAGAGTTGAAGAAACATCAGGATCTAAAGGATTATGGGGTAAATCAGCTCCAATGCCAATAGTTCTATCTTTAGAAAAATTTGAAAGATATGAAGTAACATTTGCATAGAAGAGGAATAAATCCTCTTCTACTTTAATGGAGGGATTATGGAAGAGATTGTTATACCTCAAATAACTATAGATTATTTTGAAGAAGTATATATAGAGCATATAACTAATTCACTTAGAATAACAAGAGAAGAACTTGAAAGAAAATTAGATAGTATAGAAGCTATCTCTATCAATAAAAAAGCTGAAAGATTCATAACTACATATTTAAAAAATAAAACAGATAAGTTAACAGAGGATAACTGGATAGCAGCCAAAGAGCTATATATTCAATGGAAATTATTTGAAGGGATAGAGCTTGAGGAAGAATCAAAAGATAAAAAAGAAACATTAATTGAACTGTTGGAACTTTTTAAAAATGAAGTTATAGAACTAGAAGAAGAGGAAGTTTCTAAGCAAAGAAAACCAGCTAAATTAATAGTTTTTAGTCAAAGAGGTATAAATGATTAATAAAAGATTGGCTTTTTTCAAAGAAAAATTTGAAAAAGAAAAGGGTAGAGAAAGATGGAGAGCTTTCTATCAAGATGATTTTATTGATGAGAAAGTAGAAGGAAATACTGTTTATTTTGTTATTACTGGTGAGGAAGAAAATAAGAAACAAAAAACTATTAATTTTTCAATATTTTATTCTAAATCTAGTTCAAGATATGAATTGTTAGATTTTAGAAATGAAGTAAAAGAATTTATTAAGTATCTTAAAAATAACTTTGAAACTTCAAATTTTTATAATATTGATAATTCATATAAAATTGAATATTCAACTATAGCAGATAGAGGTGGAATAAGAGTAGCTGAAATTCAGTGTAGTTATGATTGTACAAGAGATATATTAGATGAAGGATTATTTAAAACTATAGAAAAATTAAATGATAGTTATATCTTAAATGACAAATAGGAGGAGATATGGCACTAAATGGAAAACCAAAGTTTAAACTTGATTTTATAGAAAGAGCTGCTGTTGCTTTAAGTAAAAGTATTAGAGGTGTGTTGGCAGTAATTATGTTTGATACAACATCTGAAGAATTTACTAAAAAAGAATATTATTCAGCAGTTGAAATTGATAAAAAAGATTGGAGTGATGAAAACTTCAAGGCTTTAAAAGCTATGGCTTTTAGAGGAAATCCTTTTAAAGTCGTAGTATATAAAGCAACTAAAGAAAACATTAAAGAGGTTCTAAAAGAAATAAAAATAGATGAACCTAACTATTTATGTTGTCCTTTTACAACAGGAGAAGATAAGCCTGAAACATTGGTATCTGATTTAGAAAGTTGGATAAATTCAATAAGAAATGACGAAACAATTAAACTTGGAAATGATATTTCTACAATAAAATTAGTTGTATCATCATCAGCTAAACCTGATAAACCTTGGATAATAGATTATGATTCAAGGCAAATAGCTCACACAATAGTTGATTTTGAAGATAAAGCTTATACAGCACAAGAATATACATTATGTATAGCTTCGTTATGTGCTGGAGCTCCACTCAATGCTTCTATAACTAATATGGAACAGTCTTGGTTAAAAGCATTTAAGACTAGTGTTGAAGATGAAAATACAGCAATTGGAGAAGGAAAATTATTAACAACTTTTGATGGTAAAAAATATACAATTCTGAGAGGAATCACATCATTTACAACTGCAACAGACACAAAGAATAGAAGTTTTACAAAAATAAGAAAAATGGAGATTATGGATCTTCATCAAAAAGATATAAGAAATGTTTTTAAGGAAAGCTATAGAGGTAAATATCAAAATATCTATTCAAATAAATTATTATTTTTAGGTGCAGTTAATGCTTATTTAAAAACATTTATAAAAGCTGGTCAATTAGATCCAGCTAATGAAAATAGAATGAAGATCGATACTGAAGCTGTTAGAGATTACATCATAGGAAAGGGAACTTATAAAGGTAAACCAATATCAGAAGAGGAAGCTAAGAAATTAACTGAATACGAGTTATTAAGAGCAAATACAGATGATATATTATTTGCCTATATTCCTGACTACAAACCTACAGATGTAATGGAGGAATTTGAAGGAGCAGCTTATTTATAGGAGGTAAAAAATGGCTGGAGAATTTAACTTTAAACCAGGTGATGTAGTAAATGGTTCATTTGGTAAAGTATATATGGATGGAAGAAATATAGCAGAAATATTAGAGTTTACAGGAAAATTAAGTTTAGAAGGAAAGGATGTAAAACTTGCAAATGGAGAAACAGGAAAAAAGAATACATCTAGTTCTTTAGAATTGACAATAAAATTACAAAAGGTATTTTCTCAAGAATTAAAAATTTTGGAAAATGTAAAAGCTGGAAAATTAAATAATTATTGTGATTTGAATATACAGATAGATGACCCAGATGCATATGGAGCAGAGGCAATAGCTATTTCAAATTGCTTATTTACAGGTGATTTTGATATTTTATCTTTCCAAAGAGGAGAACTTTTAGAAAGAGAGATTACTTTATCAGCACAACCAAGCAATATTGATATTTTAGAGAGTATTGAAGATATATAGGAGGAAAATTAATGGATATCAAAGAATTAATAGATAATGCAGAGAGAATAAAGGATAAATCTAAAATAAAAAGAACATCAGTTAAGGTAAAAATACCAAGATTTGAAGAATTAGGTTTTGAAGAACCTTTTGTTACATTAGAAAAACCTAGTTCATCTATATTATTAGCAATGACAGAAAGAAGTGATAAATTTTACTTACTTTCAGAAGCTATTATTAATCCTGATTTATCTAACAAAGAAGTTCAAACAGTTTTTAAAGTAAATAATAAATTGGCACTTTTGAAGAAAATATTTACAGAGGAAGAATTAGATGACCTTTTACAGCATGTTGGAAGACTAAATTTAACTCAAAATAGAGCAGTATTAATAAGTGATATAAAAAACTAATTAAATCTAATGATAGATTATACGGACTCTATCATTGGAGCTTAAAAGGACAGAATATATTTTCTAAACCTCTTATAGAACTAAATAGTATAGAACAGGCATTTTTAGAAGCCTGTTTTATATTAGAAAAGGAAGAAGAAAAACAAGGGATAAGAAATAGGAGGTTATATGGCTAGAGAAGTAGATTATATTGAAATTGTTGCTCAAGCAAAGGGACAACAAGAATTACAAAAAGTTGGTGGCATAGTTGATGAACTGATGGAAAGAGCTAAAAAAGCTGGAGTAAGTGTAGATGATTTAGCTGAAAAAATGAAAAAGCTTGGAAAAAAAGCTGAAAATACTCAACCTTATAATGCTTTTATAGGAAAGATGAAGCAGATAGCTGGAATTGCAATAGTTGGAATGGGTATAAAAAAATCCATTAATATGTTCACTGCGTTTGATGACGTGGCTCGTAGAGTTCAAGGGACAACAGGAGCTAATGCTGAAACAATGGAGCTATTAAGATTCCAAGCTAAAGAACTAGGGAGAACAACTTCTTGGAGTGCTAGTGAGGCAGCTGAAGCACAATTTGAATTTGCAAAAGCTGGATTTAGTAACAATGAAATTTTAGCAGCAACTCCAGGAATATTAGATACAGCAACAGCAGCACAAATGGGATTAGCTGAAGCTACTGAAATAACAGCTGGAGCTTTAAGAATGTTTGGTTTAGATGCTAGTAAATCTACACAAGTAGGAGATATGCTTACCAAAACGGCTAGTTCAACTACTACTGATGTTAGGAATTTAGCTGAAAGTTTAAAATATAGTGGAAATGGAGCTAAGCAATTTGGATTAAGTTTAGAACAAACTTTAGGAATTTTAGGTCAGTTAGGAAATTTATCACTAAAAGGATCACAGGCTGGGACTGCTTTACAAGCTGTATTTTCTACTTTACAAAATAATAAAAAACAAGAAATGTTAACTAAAATAGGAGTACAACTTACAGAAGATGGAAGTTATAGAAATATATTAGATATTATTGAAGATATTAAAGATAAAACTAAAGGAATGGAAAAAGCTCAAAGAGAAAGTTTTATAAGTCAAGTATTCCAAGAGCAAGGTTCTCAAGCAATGAATAGATTATTAGATACTCCTAAGGAAGAGTTAGATAAACTTATAAATGAAGTCCAAAGTTCAAGTGGTTTTGCTAGTCAACTTGCTAAAATACTTGGAGCTGGTGTTGGAGGAGCATTTAAAAACTTAACTTCAGCAACTGAGGGATTAGGTATATCGTTTGGACAATATTTAGCTCCAGCAATAATAGATCTTATAAATGTAGCTACACAACTTATTTCAGCAGGAACAGGTTTTATTGAGTGGTTAAACTCTGGAAGCTATGTAGCTGAAACTATGACCTTTACTATTACAGCACTAACGGCTGGTTTCTTAGCATATAAAGGAGTTTTAATTGCTACTACTATATGGGAGAAAGCTTTAACAACAGCTAGTGCTATAAAAAATGGTATTTTATTTGCTGGAAATATTGTTATGTCAGCAGCTACCATTGTAACTGCTCTTTTCACAGGAAATATGTTTTTAGCGACAACAGCAACGACTGCTTTAACTGCTGCTTTAGGAATTTTAGTCTCTCCTGTGGCTTTGATAGTAGGTGCTATTGTAGGGCTTGGAGTAGGTTTTTATATGTTATATAAAAAATCTGAAAGATTTAGAAATACAATAGCTCCATTAATTGATAAGTTAAAAAGTTTATGGGGTTGGATTAAAAAATTTAGTTTTGTTGAGGGAATAATTGATTTTGGAAAAAATGTATATAACAAAGCTAAAGATTTTGTTACTGCTGGAACTCAAGGTAAAACAAGAGAAGAAACAGAAAAAGAGATACAAGATAGAGTAAATCAAGTAAGGAATAATCCTAACCAAGCTTCTAATGAGATAAATGCTGGAACAGGGCAAGGAGTAAATACAGACTATTTACTAAGTGGTAGTGGTACAAGTAATGATAAAATTAAACATAACGGATATTATCTAAAAGGAACTAAAAATAATAGTGTTAATGGAAATATTTATAATAGTAATTCTAATAGTTCTACTTCAAATAATATTTATACCTCAGCCACTGTTGAAAAGACTATTGAAGAAAAAATGTTAGATACATTATTGGCCATAAAAAATCTTTTAAGTTTCAAAGGAGAAAAGAGCAATAATACAGCTACTAATAACTCTCAAATAGTTATTAATATCAATAAAGGTGATAGTGTAGAAGATATTATTTCTCAAGTTGTTGAAGATTTAACAATTGCTTTAGGAAATATCTAGGAGGTGGTAAATATGATGACAGAAGCACTTGAAAAATTATTACAAACTAGTTCTTTAGCTAAAATTGACCCTCAAACACAATTGAGTGAATGGGCCACAAATAAAATAACTGGAGGAATAGCAAGTAATATAAATCAGATAGTTCAAAATACTCCATTACTTAGAAAATTATATTCGTTTGTAAGAATATTTAAAGAGATAAAAATATCAATAGCAGAAGAAAAGAATGGAGTTGAACTTTCAATATTTACCTTTCCTGTTACAGCATCAAATATAAAATTTATTGGAAATGATAATACTATTGAGGAAGTTGATACAATAGCTGGAAAAATAAACTATAAAAAAGATATTGATTTTAAGGTAGTTGGTTTTTCCTCTTTCTTTCCAAACACCTACTATTCTTTTTCTAATGATTACAAATATTTTGGAATAGATTGTGTAAATAAAGTAGATGAATTAAAACTAAAAGAAACTCCAATTAAACTTGTAATTACGGGAGTAGGATTAGTTTTAAAATGTTATATCTCTAAATTTGAATATAATACAACTCCTGAGGGAGATATTAACTATAGTATTGAGTTCGAAGAAGCTAAAGATCCAAGCATTTATGAAACACAATCTAAAAATTATGTATTTAAGCCTGAAGCTTTTAACTTGAGTAAGTAGGTGCTTATAATGATAACTACGTATTGTATTAAAAATAATTCAAGCCAAATAATAGATATTTCAAATATAGTCAAAGAAGGAATGAAATTAAAGAAATCTATCTCAGAATTTGCTTGGACCTTAGATTTCTCTATAACTAAAAATCCTCAATTCTACAATGTAGAAATAGGAGATGTTATAGTTATAAAACTTGATGAAAAAGAGATATTTTCAGGGATAGTTATTAGTGGAGATATAACTAATTTGACTTATAAATCAGTGGACTATACTTGGTACTTTTCAAAGAATGAAGAAATTTATCAATTTGAAGATATTGAAGCTTCCATTGTTGTAAGAAAACTTATAGAAACATTTGGAGCTAAAGTTGGGAATATAGAGAGTTGTAATACTATGATTGATAATTTCTATTTTGGAAAAACTTTAGGAGAGATTATCAAAGAGATCATTAAGAATATTAAAGATCTAGAAAATCAGGAATTTAGGTTTTTCTATGAAGAAACCAAATTTCATTTTGAAAGAAGTAAAAAGAATAAATATAAAAGAGGTTTATATACTCCTCTCAACTCATTATCTTCTATTCTAAATGGTTATAAATGCAATGCCTTAAATTACATCAAAGAACCTAAAAAAACAATGGATATTGAGAATATGAGAAATTCAATCAAAGTATATAAGACCTCAGGTAAAGAATACATCCAAGTTAGTACTGCTAAAGATAAAAAAAATATTGAAAAATATGGTCTTATGCAAAAGTTAGTATCTTATAAAGATAATGATCTAAATGGTGGAACTATTACTGCTACTAACTTATTATCTCAAGAAAATAAAGTTAATGAAAAAATATCTGTTGAAATTCCTTTGTTGAGTGAATTTGTAAGAGATGGAGAACTATTAAAATTAGATTACTCTAAGTATGGAATAAGTGGAGTATTCGAAATTACAAGCATTACTTATAGTTTTAGTATGCATAAATCAATTTTTACAGCTTCATTAGAGCTAGAAAAGGTGGAATAAATGATAAAAGATGATAAATATTATAAAGCTATAAATAAACTAGCTCTAATGTTGAAATCTAGAGATAATCCTAAATTTCTTGGAGCTATTACTGGGGAAGTTGTAAAAGCTCCTCCTGAATTAGAAGTAAAATTAGAAAATGGAATAATTATAAAAAATAAAAAAATTATGATTAGCATAGAAAAAATTATTGGATATGAAAGAACTTACTCTTTGGAAGGCGATGTAACAGAGTATGATTTTGATAATACAACTAAATCAGATCCTGTTCCTCAACACCCATCTCATCCAATTCCAAAACTAAAAGGTAAAGGAACATATAAGGCAGAGGGAAAAATAAAATGGACTGATACTCTAAAGATTGGAGATAAAGTTTTAATGCTTCCAACAAATGATCATAAGTATTTCTATCTCATAGATAAGGTGGTGAGATTATGACATTACCTATTAGTTATTTAAGAATAAATGAGGATATTCAAGCTATTGAGGAACAAAAAGAGCTACAAATTCAAGAGGTTATAAAAGGAAAAGATGTTCTTTTTGATTATGAAAAAGGAAGTTTTGTTTTTGAAGGTTTAGAACCTAAGAAAATCTACAATAAAGTAGAAATTATAAAAGAATGGATAAAAAAACTGTTTTATACAGAAAGAGACAGATGGAATGTCCATATAAAAGATATTGGATATCCCTTTGGACTAAATATCTATAAATATGTAGGAAAGCAATTATATCCTAATATGGACCTAATAGAATTAATCAAAGAAGATATTTATAATTCTTTAAAAAATCATAAAGATATTGAAGAAGTTCATTGCTTACAACTAATACAAGTAGATGACAAAATGTATTGTGGATTCATAATAGAATTAAAAGAAACAGCTTTTGAGGTAGAGGAGGTAATAAAAATTGAGCATAGATAGAATCAATAAAAAAGTTAAAGATATGGCTGAAATGATTTCCTACAATACCTCAACAGGAAGCTTTGCAAGAGATATTATTTCATCTGTAGCAATAGAAATGGTAAAAGAGGAAGATGATTATTCAGAACAATTAGATAAAAGACTTATAGATACAGCAACAGGAAATGATTTAGATATATCTTGTGCTGATAAAGCTTTAGATAGACTTCAAGCAACTCAAGCAACTGGCCAAGTAAAGATAACAGGAGTAAATGGAAGTATTATCAAAAAAGGATATATAGTTATAAACTCTAGTACAGCAACAGAGTATGAAATACTTGAAGAAAAAACAATAGAAAATATCTCTACTACTGTTAAAATTCAATGTATAAAGACTGGAATTGTTGGTAACTGTGAAGTAGGACAAATTAATAAGTTTGGAGAGGAATATACTGGACTCTCTAAGGTAGAAAACTTAGAAAATATTACTAATGGGACAAATATAGAAACTGATGATAACTTTAGAAAGAGAGCTTTAGATTATATTAGAAAGCCAAGAATGAGCTGGAATAAATATGTATTTGAAGATAAGGCAAAAGAAGTTAAAGGTGTCGAACATTCTCATTGTATACCAAGATGGAGTGGAGCTGGAACTGTAAAAATAGTAATTACAGAAGAAGGAAAAGAGATAGTATCTTCAGAACTTAAAGAGGCAGTTAAAAATTATATTGATTTAGAACTTATATCAGATATAGAACTTACTATTGAAGGAGTCGAAATTAATAAAGTTGACATAATCCTTAGAGGAGCAATTTCAAGTGATTTTAATGAAGAGGCAGCTAAAACAACTTTGAGAGAAAAATTAAATGATTTTTTCTTTAAAAATTTATTTAAGAAAAAGATTTTTTACTTTGATATTGTAGAAACAATACAACATGCTGGTTGTATCATCAAAATAGGAGATATAACAATTGCTGGAAATAGAAATGATATAGAACTTAATGAAAATAAATTATGTAAAGTCAATAACATTACTATAAATCCATTATAGTGAAAGGAGGAGAAAATGGCTGGATTAACTCATTCAGGAGAGAACTTAATTATAAATGAAGTCTTTAGAAAAGAGGGAAAAAGTTATTATTTAGGATTACTTAAAGCTGATCCAACAGATAATGCTTCAAATATTCAAGAAATAAAAGGAGCTTCATATGCTAGACAACAAATAACATTTGAAGAACCACAAAATGGGGAAACTTATAATAAAAATGATATAAATTTTCCTGTTGCAACAGAAAACTGGGGTTGGATAACTCATATTGGTTTATTTGATAGTGCTTCAAATGGAAATCTTATAGCATATTCAGCTTTAGATTATAAAAAAGAAATAAGAGCAGCTGATATCTATAAGATACCAAAAGCTTTTTTCATCTTTAAAGTTGATTAGAGGTAGAGTTATATGTCAAAAGTAGCTTTAAAAAAATATATTGATGAAAATCTAGAATTTAATCTTGAATATTATCTAAATTATATTGGCCATGAATTTGCATTTAACTGGATAGATAAAAAGCTAATAAAATCAGATGTTACAGCTCATCAATTTATAACTATAAAAAAAGATCTAGTTGAATTAAAAGCTAAAACTCTTATTACAGTATTAGGAGTAGCTGTATCTAAAGATTTTGTTGAAAGAATCCTATACAATTTACCATTTTTTGAAAGAAAAGAACCTTTGATTGTAGAATTAGCAAAGGCAATATCAAGAGAATTACAAAAAATAGAACTAAAAAAGAGTGAGTATATTTCAAGTTTATCTATCACAACTGCTAATGCTATAAGTTTGAAAAGACTAGAAAAGATCTATGAAGTCAATACAGCTTATGAATTGGGAGTAAAGTTAAGACAAAACATTTTGATAGCTAGAGAAATTACAAAATATAGTACTTTTAATTTTGCTTATATTTTAAAAATGTGTGAACTTTTTGAAGTTGGAAATGTAATAGATATAATTAATGACAAAAAGAATAAAAGAATAACAATTATTTTAAATGATAACATTAATAATATTACCTCTCTTCAAGAGTTCTTAAATCATATGAATGAGTTAGGAATAGCTTTTTATGAAATAGTAGTTAAAAATGAAGAAAAAGAGGTGAAATAGTGTGAGTACAATAGTTAAAAACGAAGAAGAATTAAATACTCTCATAACTGAAGACTTAGTAACTGAACACTACGCTTTAGAAATTTTAGGGCTAAAAAATGTTGCCGATTTTAGAAAATTTTCTAGGTCATTTATGAAACTATCTAAAATAGTTTTTAACAATGAAAATAGAGTAGCTTCATCTACAAATCTAGGAAATATAAAGATTGGAAAAACTCTATCTATTTCAGATGATGGAACTGTTGAAATAAATCCTTTGTTAATTACCACACAAGAAATGATTGCTATTGTTGATAAATACAAGGCAAAGGAGTGATCAAATGAAAGAAATGTTGATAACTTGGGATATTCTTAGAAATGCTAATTTTTCTCCAATTTTTTTCTTGCAGGGTGATTATGGGATAGGATCTTTAAAAGTCATATTAAAGAATTTAAAAGACTTTCAAGGTAGTATTAGAGCTGTATTTTGCAGTTCTAACAATCCTACAGAGCCTTATTCAGTAGAGAAAGAGGTAGATAGTACAATTACTACTAATGTAGATATATTAATTCCCAATGAAGTTTTACAAGGTTTTGGGAAAGTCTACTGTAGATTAATTCTAAGAAGTGCAGATAGAGGAAAAATTGTAGGGAGTGTACAGGAGGTATATTTTCATGTAGTAGAGAGAAAAGATTGGGAATTTATAGAGCCTTTACTTCCTTCACAAGAAAAAGAATATGTCAAAGATGTAGTTGATGAATTATATGAGATTTTAAAAAATTCTAAGCAAGAACTAAAAAATTATGCTGATGAATTAAAAAAAGAGTTTGAAACGAAAGTTTTAACACTTGAAGAAGCAAAAAAAATAATAGAAAAATATAAAAATTAAAGGAGTGATGTAAAATGTCAAATGAAGAATTAATGATGACAGTAGCAGAGGTTTTAGAAAAGAAATTAATAACAGAAGAGGTTTATGATGAAACTCTTAAACAAATATTTACTGAGATAAAGAAAAAAGCAGCTGGAGAACATACACACAATGCAGATTCTATAACAGATGGAACAACTAAATCTATTCCTACAAAAGCAAAACAAGAAGAATGGAATAAAAAAGTTACTACTGAACAATTAAATGCAGCAGTTAATACATTTGCTGGAGGACTTGCTTGGAAAGGTGTATTTGAAACAATAGCGGCAAGAGATGAAAAATTAAAATCTCCTAAGGAAGGGGACTTTGTAATAATTACTAAAGAGCCTTCTTTTCAAAACAAAAACACTATGATGATTTATGAAGGAGAAAGTGTTAATGGGTGGCAAAAATTAGATGCTTTATTATTACCTGGAAAAGCTACTACAGAAGCTGATGGTTTAATGAGTAAAGAGGATAAGAAAAAATTAGATGGTTTAGAAAACTATACATTACCTGTTGCAAATAAGGCTACTCTTGGAGGAGTTAAAGCTAAAGAGGGTGGAGCTATCACTATAGGTGCTGATGGTGTTATTGATATTGATGGAGAAAAAGTAGTTACTACTGCTGAAAAACAAAAATGGAATAAAGCTTCAACTGATGCAAC
Source organism: Fusobacterium sp. SYSU M8D902 (assembly GCF_040199715.1). NCBI lineage: Bacteria > Fusobacteriati > Fusobacteriota > Fusobacteriia > Fusobacteriales > Fusobacteriaceae > Fusobacterium > Fusobacterium sp. SYSU M8D902. The sequence goes on along the minus strand of NZ_JBEFNA010000007.1, from coordinate 47,365 downwards.
TCAAGCTCTATCAGATGCTAAAAATGCTCAAACAACAGCAACTCAAGCTACTCAAAAAGCTACTCAAAATGAGGCTAAAATAGCAGAAGTTGAAAAGAAATTTGTTTATATGACTGTACAAGAAGCTCAAACTATAATAGAAAAATATAAAGCTTAGGAGGAAATTATGAACAACAATTTTAGAGAGGGATTGAATGCTCTTAGAGAGATTTCAGATCCTGAAAAAATGAAAATGGCTTTAGAAAAAATCGCAGGTAAAAAACTTGCCGACTATGAGGGCATTGATGCCCTTGTAGGAGCTTTAATGGGATATTATAATGGAGAGTTAAAGAAAAAATTAAATACTGATGAAATTAATGAGAAATTAAAAAATTTCTGTCCATATTCAGTAGGAGAAATTCTACTGACTACTAATTCTGAAAATCCAGCAAGTAAGTATTTAGGTACAACTTGGCAGAAGATTGAAGGTAGATTCCTACTTGGTACAAGTGGAAGTGGACCTTCAAAGCAAACTGGAGGAAATAACAATATTAAATTATCTGTAGATAATTTACCACAACATACTCATAGTACCAATACTACTAGTCATAGTCATAGTTTAAGTAATCATAAACATGTAGATGGTTTTGGAAGAGCAGATGGCTATGGTTATTGTCATACACCTAATGGATTTGCTTATTCAAGAAATGAATGGAATACCTCTGGAGATGCTGGAGGATATTTTACAGTTAAATATCCTTATACAAGTGAATCAAGTGGAGAAGTGAGTTCCGCATCTCCAATAACTTCAATAGGAAGCACAGGAAATGGTCAAGCCTTAGATATTACACCTAATTACTATACAGTTCATATGTGGCTAAGAACTAGCTAGTTCTTTTCCAAAATTTAAGAGTAATATAACTAGGCTGAATATTTAAAGGGGTTCCATCTCCAAGAGAAATTGTTTGAGGTTGTGCTGTATTTGTAGTTCCTGTCCAAGCTCTTGAAGCTTGAAATCCTGCTGAAACTGCTGACCTCCATTCATTCCAAGTACCATTTCTTTTACCAGTAGATGTTCTATAAAATGCACCTTCAGCATCTAAAAAATCACCTTCAGTAGCTCTAAATGTACCTACCTTACCTGTAATTTCCATATTACCTTTTCCTAAAGAAAAGCTATCTAGTTGAATTTTAACAGTTGGAAGGTTAGTTTTCTCAATTTTAATAGAATTATTACCTCCACTCTGTAAAGCAGTATTACCTGTTTGGATATATTTTCCACTTGAAATAAGCTCCCAAGTAGTACCAAGCCAAAGGCTAGTAGGATTACTTTCATTCCACATTAGAAGTACTGAACCAACAGGAAAAGGACAGAAATTTTTTAATTACACATAAAATTATTGAGAAAAAGAAAATAAAAAATATTCAATTAAATATATATAAAATAAATAAGAAAGGAGTTTACAAATGTTATTTTATTTAGATAAAATTTTAGCAAAACAAGGTATAGCAAAATGTATTGCTGTATCTGAAAAAGAAATAAGTGAGAAAGAACTTGAAGAAAGAAAAGTATGTTTTAATACTCAAGAAATTCTGATATACAAGGGAATAGATATTCCACATAAATTTAGATACAATAAAGAACTAGATAGCATTGAAGAGATTATTGAGGTAGAAGAAATTCAACCTAGAGTACTAGCAGAACAAACTCAAGAAAAAGAGAGTGATTTTGATGAGAGTGTAGAGATCGATCCTGAAAAACAATATTTCTACCTGGATAAAGAATATGCTGATAAATATCATAAATCTCAAATAATAGCAGTATTTCAACAACCATTAAAAAATCCTACTGAATATTTCCAAAAAGAAGTTTATAGTCATTTTGGAAAAGATATTCCTTATTACATTTCTGTGGATCCTGAAAATGTAATAAGAGAAGCTACTGAATATGAAAAATACCAAAGAAATCAAAGAAAACTATCTGAAAACGAGGTGATTTTCAAAGAAAATATCATAGTACTTGAACTAGGACAATATATTGATGAAATAAAACAAAAACTTATTACAGTTCCTTGTCCTCCAGAGTATTTAGTAAAAGATTGGGACAAGAAAAAACATATTTGGATAGATTTAACAACTGATTATGATAGAGCTCAAGCTCAATATAGAGAATATGAGCCTATGGATACATACTCTACAGTTAAACAAATGGAAAGACAAGATCCTACACTTTCAGAAGAATTTGTTAATATGTTAATAGAATTAAGAACTATTATGAATTCATTACAAGAAAAAAAAGAAGTTAAAATTTTAAATTTAAATGGAGAAGAAGTAAGTTTGCCAAAACCTTCTCCAGCACTTAAAGAATTTAAAAATAGATTCAATAAAATTTTCTAGTATAAAATAAAGTTCTCCTATATAGTTGAGATATCGATTTTAATTATACAGGAGGACTTATTATGAAAATAAGTGAAAAAAATAAATTAATATATCAAGCCTATCTTGATAGCAAAATAGCTGTAAATTCAGCTACTAAAAATACTACATATAGAACTTATAAAAATTCTATGTATGATTTTATGGGATATTTACATATTCATGAGGGAAATAGATATTTATTATCAGATGATACTTTAAAAAGAATAATAGAAGTGTTAGAAAGATATATTATCCATTGCAGAGAGCTTGGAAATAATAATAGAACTATCAACGGAAAAATTACTGCTATTTCATCATTTTATAAATGGGCAGTAAGAAGAGATCTAATAAAACATCATCCATTTAGAGATAAGTTAGATAGATTAAAGATAACGGAGCAAGATAAGAGGAGAGAAAGCTATTTTTTAACTTGGAAACAAATATTTACTGTATCTTTGCTTATGGAACTAAACCCTAAAAAATTTGATATTAAAAGTAGGCTTTTATGGGAATTATTCCTTGATAGTGGATTTAGAATAAGTGCAGTTCATAGCTTAAAAGTATCTCAATTAGACTTAGAGAATAATATGTTTAGAGGAGTTACTGAAAAAATGGGAAAAGTTAGAGATTTATTTTTCTTTTCTACAACTAAAAAATTAATATTAACTCTTTTAGAAGAAAGAAAAGTTAAAGAAATAGAATTAGATTATTTATTTACTGTTAGGTATAATAATAAGTTTGTTCAAATGAGTCAAACTGCTATTAGAAGAAGAGTTAGAAAAATGGGAAAGTTAATAGGAATAGAGAAGTTATATCCTCATAGTTTAAGAAAAACAGCTATTAATCAAATAAATAATTTGAGTGATACAAAAACAGCTAGTGAATTTGCTGGACATAGCAGTACAAAGGTAACAGAAGAACATTATATACAGCATAAATCAGCAGTGGACCAGCAAAATAGGATCTTATTGATGAGAAAGAATGCTGGACTAATGTAAGAAATTAAAAAATTTCTGTCCTTTTCCTGTTAATTCTCTATATCTTTCCCTAGGTAATGAAAACCCTTCAAGCCTTTGGCTTGGTACTACTTGGCAAAAACAAGAAGGGAGATTTTTATTAGGTAGTAGTTCTAGTTATAACTTAGGTAGTACTGGAGGTAGTAATAATATTAAATTATCTGTAGATAATTTACCAGCTCACACACATAGTGCTAGTACAGCTAGTCACAGTCATAGCCAACCCGCACATAGTCACGGAACAAGAGGTACTTATGCATCATCCTTTGGTTTATCTGAGAACAGGGGCGATAATTTTGGAGGTGGAAATTTACAACAGGGTAGTGGAAGTTATAACAGAGAGACATACTCTGCTGGTGGAGAAAACACAGGCTCTGCTAGTCCTGTAACTTCAATAGGAAGCACAGGAAATGGAAATTCTATTAATATTATGCCACCATATTTAGCGGTTAATATTTGGAAAAGATTAAGTTAATCTAAGCCACATATGGCAAGTGTAGTAAGATGGTGTAATATCTAAAGCCTGTCCATTACCAGTATTTCCTACAGATGTTACTGGATTAGCTGGAGAAGTAGAACCTGACCATCCCTTTTGACCTCTAAAATTTATATTTACTATAGGTGCTCCTCCGTTGTTATCTCCAAGAATAGTTCCTACTCTACTTGTTTTTTCATAGGCACCGCTTATACCTTGACTCTGATATCCTATAGTACTTCCATCCGCTATAATATCCATAGTTCCCCTTGAGTGAGTATGAGCAGCTGTATTGATGGGGTGAGTATGTGCTGGAATATTAGCAATAGATAAAATTTTACTATTACTACCACCAGTAGCTTTAGAGTTTCCACTTCCACTTGTACCAAGTAAAAATCTACCTTCTATTTTCTGCCAAGTAGTGCCTAAATATTTACTTGCTGGATTTTCAGAATTGGTAGTTAAGTAGATATCTCCTACTTTGAAAGGACAGAAATTTTTTAATTACAAACATTTTAAAACAAAAAAGGAGTGAATATTATGTATAAATACAGTCAAAGAAGTTTAAAAAGATTAGAGGGGTTACATCCCAAGTTAAAAGAGTTTGCTATGGAGTTAATAAAAGTAACTCCTCACGATATTTCTATAACTTGTGGAATTAGAACAGCAGAAGAACAAAATAAATTATATCAACAAGGAAGAACTATTCCAGGGAAAATTATAACTAAATGTGATGGTTATAAAATTAAATCTAAGCATCAAGTAAAAGCTGATGGATTAGGATATGCTTTTGATATAGCTGTCATAATTAATAATAAAGCCAACTGGGATAAAAGAATATTTAAAGAAGTAGCTGATTCAGCTAGAGAATTAATGAAACAATATAATATAGAATGGGGAGGAGATTGGAAAAATTTCAGTGATTATCCTCATTTTCAATTGATATTAAAATAGGGGTGAAAAATATGAATATAGTAGCTATTATTGGAGGTGTAACAAATAAATTGATTGAGTTATTTTCTAAAAAATCTAAAAACGGAGAAAAACAACAAGATATAGAAGTTAAAAAGTTAGATCTATTCAATAAAGTTATTGCAATTATTATGTTAGGAGTATTCTTAATGTGTGTGCTAGCTTCAATATTTCCAAAGCTTTCTATAACAGAGTGGTGGTTTAATATTTTTGAAAGAATGATAAATTATCTATTTACAAACTAAAGGGGGATTACATAATGACATTAACAGAAGTAATAGAATTATTTATTGATGTAGGAACACTCCTTATCAATAAGATAGTATTGGCTATTGGAGCTATCATTTCTTTTATTTTCTTACTAACAGGTGGAGAAGATAAAATGATGAGTTGTTTAGTAGTTTTAATGACTGTTGATTATATAACAGGAGTAGCAAAAGCTTTCATAATTGAAAAGGTAAATAGTAAGGCTGGATTTAAAGGTTTACTAAAAAAAATGGTTATGATTGGAGTAGTTGTATTAGCATATCAGATAGATTTATTATTTGAGGGAAAGTTTGCCATTAAGAGCTTAACAATAGGAATTTTACTAAGTAATGAGGGGCTTTCTATTTTGGAAAATGCAAGTATTTGTGGAGTTCCTATCCCTGAAAAGTTAAAGAATATGCTTGAACAATATAGAGATAGTAAAAATAGAGGAAGTTAAATTTCCTCTATTTTAAATAAATATATTTTCATTAAAAGTATACTGCATAATTAACAAATGTCAATATACAGAAAGTGAACGTCTAAAACTGATTTTAAGGGAATTTGAAAAGAAAAGAGGTATTATTACATACCTCTTATTTTCAAAAATTATTTATTTTATATATTACAACCATATAATATGGGTGTGAGTTCTCATGGTGCCTAGAGAGGGACTTGAACCCTCACTCCTTCAACAGGAAACGGATTTTGAGTCCGTCGCGTCTACCATTCCGCCATCCAGGCACGCTAGTTACTCATTTATAATATACTATTTATGAGAATTTGTCAATATATTTTAGAAATATTTTTAAACTATTTTTTTCAGCCTCATCTAAAAGGTTATTTTTAGTTATATAATCTAACAGATTTTTAACTTCCTCTCTCTTGGCTAGCCTATATATGCTGACTGTTTTACCATTTCTGTAAAACATATTAAAATAGATAGGAGTATATATATTTTCAGTAATTTTTTCAGAGCAACTAAAAATAAAAATATTTTCATTTTCATTAATATTTTCACTAAAGGTATTTTTAATAATAGTATTATTATTTTCATTGGATTTTTTTACTCTCAGTACAAAATAATTAAAAAATTGTTTTGAAGGATTGATTTCATTATGTGTAACTTTAACTAAAAAAGAGTTTAAATACATTCTATTCTCTTTAAGCATAAAAAAATAGTTATTATCTTTGGAGAATTTAGGGGTAAGTGTTGAGTACTGTATAGTTTCTCCAACGTTGCTATTATTTTTTGTAACTTCAATATTATAGAGTTTTTCATATTTAGCAAAAGATATATTAAAAAAAATAATGAAATAAAAGAAAAATAGCTTTTTCATAATAACCCCCCCTAGTTAGAAATAAAGTTGTTATAATATTCTATCATATTTTATAGAGAATAAAACATTGAAAAAATAAAAATTCATTATTTAAAAAAAATATGAATTTTAAAATTTAAATAAAAATAGATATTTTTTCAAAAAAGAAAACTATATATATTGACACTAAAAAAATAATTAAGATCAAATTTTTTAATTTTTTTGTATACAAAGAAAAGTAAAAAAACAAATATTGACAACAAATAAAAAATGAATTAGTATATATTATATTAGTTTTATATGTCTGTATATAATAGATTATGTATTATTATAATAACAGACTATAATAATAAAAATAATAAAAAGAGGTGGAATTGATGTTAAATTTGAAAAATGGATCTAAGTATTTAACTCTTCTTTTGTTAGGAACATTTGCCACTGGAAGTTATGCAGCTACAAATGTAAAAGACAAAGGAACAGCAACAAATGTAGCATTCAATCAAAGTTTTGTACCTACAGAATACAAAACAGAAGGAAAACCAAATGTAATTATTATTTCAATGGATGACTTAGGATATGGACAACTTAATTTTGATGAAAAGGCTTTTGATAAAAAAGTGTTGGCTACGAAAGTTATTCCAGACAGATACAAAGTGGATGTAGATAAAGCTATAGAAGCTGCTAAAAAATCTACACCTAATTTGAGAAAGTTACAAGATCAAGGAATTATGCTTACTCAAGACTTTGTGTGTCATGGTGTTAGTGGACCATCAAGAGCTGGATTTATGACTTCTGAATTTCCATCAAGATTTGGAATTTATAGTAATGATGATGCTCAAGATGGAGTATCTGTAGATCATAAGTTTTTAGCAGAGTTATTCCAAAATCATGGATATGAAACTTCTGCTATTGGAAAATGGCATTTAGGAAGAATAACAAATGTTCCTGTTCCAAAAGAAAAACAAACAAGAGACTACCATGATAACTTTACTACATTCTGTGATGAACCTTTCCAACCACAAAATAGAGGATTTGATTATTTTATGGGATTCCATGCTGCAGGAACAGCATATTATAATTCACCTAGCTTATTCAAGAATAGAGAAGTAGTACCAGCTGAAGGATATATTACTGATCAATTGACAAATGAAGCATTAGGTAGAATAGAAGCTGCAGGAAATGATCCGTTCTTTATTTACCTAGCATACAATGCACCTCACATACCACTAGAACAACATGCTCCAGAAAAATATAGAATTTTTAATACAGGAAATGAAGAAGTTGATAAATATTATGAATCTATATATGCAGTAGACCAAAATATAGGAAGAATAATAGATCAATTAGAAAAAGATGGAAAATTGGATAATACTGTAATTATGTTCTTCTCAGATAATGGATCAGTTATAGATGCACCATTACCTATGAATGGAATTTTCACTGGAAATAAAGGGGAAACATTTAATGGAGGAGTACATATACCAGGATTTATAACATGGAAAGCTGGATTAAAAGCTGGAAAATATAATAAAATGGTATCAACTATAGACTATATGCCAACAGCTTTAGCAGCAGCAGGAATTGAAGTTCCACAAGAGTGGAAAGAAAAAATAGATGGAGTTAACTTATTACCATACTTGAAAAAAGAGGTTAAAGGAAATCCACACAAAGAATTATACTGGGCACAACCTAGAGCCTTCCACTGGGATCCAATAAATATTCCTTTCTGGAGAGATTATGATAAATATGTAACAGGAGAATCTGATTATTACCCAGTAAACCCATATATGGAGAGTCTATCAGAGTTCTCATGGACAGTTAGAGATAATACTTGGACATTACACTATTATGTAGGAGATAATTCATATGCTCTTTACAATTCAGTAAAAGATCCACAAGAGATTCATAATGTAATTGAAAAACATCCAGATGTTGTAAAAGAGTTAAAAGCTAAAATGAGAAATTATTTAACAACTCAAGCAGTAAAACCTAATACAGCAAACAATTTACCTAAGTATGAACAATTAATTAAAGCAACTGAAGAAGTACCTGCTACTAAATAATAGAACTTTGTTTTGGAGGAAAATATTATGTTAAATTTCATGATCAAACCTACTAGTTTTCAATGTAATATAGCTTGTAAATACTGCTTTTATTTAGAAAAAGAGAAGTTTATGCACTCTGAACTTAATAAAAAGGTTAAGTTTATGGATTTAGAAACAGCAAAAAAATTTATAGAAAAAAGAGTTACAGAGGGTAAAGATAGAGATATATATTTTACTTGGCAGGGTGGAGAACCACTATTAGCTGGGTTAGATTTCTATAAGGGAGTTGTTAGCTATCAAAAAGAATTAGCAAGATTATTTGGTAAAAAGATTCATAATGCCATTCAAACAAATGGGATATTAATTGATGAACAATGGGCTAAATTCTTAAAAAAACATGAATTTTTAGTAGGAATTTCAATTGATGGAGATCAGGAAATTCACGATATTTACAGAAGAACTGTGAACAATGGAAGTACATTTAGAAAAGTTAGTAAAGGATTGAGATATTTAGAACAGTATGGAGTTGAATATAATACTCTTACAGTAGTAAACAATTTTAATGTGAAATATCCATTAGAAACATACAAATTTCTTAAATCTATAGGAGCGAAATTTATGCAATTTATTCCAGTTGTAGAAACATTGGATAATGATGAAAATTTTAAACCGAATTGGATAGATGACAGAGAATTTAATGCAAGAGTGAGTGACTTTTCAGTTGATCCAGTAGCTTATTCAGAATTTATGAATAAAATTTTTGATGTTTGGATAAAAAAGGATATAACTAAAATCTCAATTCGTATGTTTGATTCATTGTTAACAAGATTTTCAGGGTATGAACCAACTCTTTGCATATTTAGAGAGAAGTGTGGTGGAAGTAATATAGCATTAGAGAGTGATGGAATGCTATATCAGTGTGATCACTTTGTTTATCCAGAATCTCAGTTTAAAATTGGAAATTTTCAAGAATTAAACTTGAATGAGATTGAAGGGCTAAGTGATAAATTATCTCAAAAAAAACAGGATATCAGTTCTAAATGTAGAGAGTGTAAGTGGCTTGAACTATGTCATGGTGGTTGTCCAAAACATAGGTTTATTAATTTAAATTCATCAGGTGAGAGAATAAGTTATTTCTGTGAAGCTTATCAAAGAATGTTTGAACATATGACTCCGGGGTTAAATTTGATGGTGGAATTTAAGGAAAAACATATTCCTTGGGAACTATTTGCAGGGGCAGTAGAAAAGATATATTAGATAATTTATAGCAATAGATAGAAAAGCTAAAGAGAGTTTCTTCTCCTTAGCTTTTTTGTTTACTTATACTCTCCCAACATAAATCTATAAAATGAAGGGTTTACATAGATCTCTTTTGTTTTTAATTTTATATTTTTATTTTTTGCTAATTCTTTTATTAAGGCATTTGATTTTTCAGGTAAAGTTAGTACATAAGCAACATAATCGTCTTGTTCAGCAATATTGACAATTAACTTTTCAAAACCTTCAACTTTTTCTGTTTGCATAAAAGGTTGCCACCAAGAATCAAAGATAAGTCCCTTTTCATCAACCTCATCTTTTTTAGCATACTTTTCAATAAGTTTTATAAATTGTAATTTTTCATCTTTATTTTTAAATTCAAATTGTAGATCATACTCAAGAGGAGTGATAACAATCTGTCCATTTTTCATTACAATATTAGGAGTAGCTGGTTCTCCCCAATCAGGCATATGAAGATAAGCTGAAGTTTTAGGTTCAATTTGAACTTTTGCATCAAGATGCTCACTCTTCATAAGAGCTAGAAGTTGTCCAGCATGTTTTATACCATTGTGACCATAAGTTAAAGAGAGTTCAGGATTAAAATTGGTAACTGCATCTTTTCTTTTAACATTATATCCTGTTGTTAATCCTTTAGATAGAGCTATATTTAAACTATCAATTAGTGGATTTTTTTTGATTACTTCAAAAGAAGAGTACTGTTGGTTCATTCTATTAATAATATTTTTATCTGAAACATTTCCAAGATAATTTTGATGAGAGTTTTTATAGTTATCTACGTATGTGTTTAAGATGTTTTCAATATCCTTAGAACTATTTAATTCATCAATTGTAATAGCACCTAGATCAACTAGTACAGATTTTGAAATCAATTCATCTAACTTCTCTTTTTTTAATCTTTTGTAGTTTTTTAGGTTCTTTTCAACTTTTTCTTGAGAGTAAGTGTTAACTACTTCAAACATATCTAATTTTTTTAAGCTTTCGTTGTAGATATCTTGAGCAAATAATGAAAAGCTTAAAAGTATAGAACCTATTAATAATCTTTTTTTCATAAATCTTCTCCTTTTTTTAATTAAATAGATTTTACAACAGCTATTATATCATATTTTAAAAAATTATAGAAAAATTATTTGATAGTCTAAAAAATTTTATATATGAAAAAAATATTTTCTTGAAAGTAGAAATTATACAATATTTGAGGAAATTTAAAATATACTAGTATCTTTTTGTTTCATATATAAAACTTAATGCTGAATTATTTTCTTGAATTTAAGATAAAATTATTATATATTTATAGTAAGAAATAAACAAAATTTTTCTTTTAGGAGGAAACGAAATGCTAAAAAAATATAAAATATTAGAAAAACTTGCTGATATAGGAATTGTAGCTGTAGTAAGAGGAGAGAATGTAGCTGAGGGAGTTAGAATCTCTAAGGCTTGTACAAAAGGTGGAATACCAGCTATTGAAGTAACTTATACTGTTCCTGGAGCAACGGAAGTTATAAAAGCTCTTAAAGAGCAAGATACAAATAATGAAATGGTTATAGGTGCAGGAACTGTATTAGATGCAGCTACTGCTAGAATAGCTATACTTGCTGGAGCAGAGTTTATAGTGTCACCTGGATTTGATAAAGAGACTGCTAAGTTATGTAATCTTTATCAAGTACCATATATGCCAGGTTGTATGACTATAACTGAGATGACAAAAGCTATGCAATATGGTGCTGATATTATAAAACTATTCCCTGGAAGTGCTTTTGGACCTTCATTTGTAAAAGCTGTAAAAGCTCCATTACCTCATGCAAATATAATGCCTACTGGTGGAGTTAGTTTAGACAATATGGAAGAATGGTTTAAAAATGGTGTAATAGCAGTAGGGGCTGGAGGAAAATTAGCTTCTGGAACAGATGAAGAGATCATAGCAACTGCTCAAGCATTTAGAAAAAAATTATTAGAAATAAGAAATAAGTAGTATCTTGGAGGAAAATTAATGAGTAAAATATTTGATTTTACAGAAAAAGAGTTTGGTTTAGTTTGTTGTGGAGAGATGATTATGAGATTATCTCCTTTAAATAATGAGATGCTTATTCAAGGAAATCTTTTGACAAAACAGATGGGTGGAGCAGAGTTTAACGTAGCTAGTTCAGTATCTATTTTGGGAGAAAAGACAGCAATGTTAACAACTTTACCAAACAATGAATTGGGAAAATTTGCTAGAAAATCAATGACATTAAATGGTGTAGCTGATGATTTTTTAATCTATGATGACAGTAAATACAAACGTATGCCTATATACTATTATGAGTATGGATCATCACCTAGAAAACCAAATGTTACTTATGATAGATTAAATTCATCTTTCCAAAGAATGACAGTAAATGAAGTAAATCCAGAAGTATATGGAAAAACTAAAATTTTTCATACAAGTGGAATATCATTAGGGCTTTGTGAAACTTCTATGACTTTAACAAAGGATCTAATTTCAAACTTTAAAAAAGGTGGAGCATTGGTGTCTTTTGATGTAAACTTCAGAAGAAATCTATGGTCAGAGCCTGAGGCAAAGGTTGAAATAGAGAAGATACTTCCAGATGTAGATATATTATTTGCTTCAGAAGAAACTTTTAGAAAGATGTTTGAAAAGACAGGAGATCTAAAAGATATTATAAGAGCATTTGCAAAAGAGTATGATCTATCATTTATAGCTTCTACTCAAAGAGTTGTAAACTCTCCTAAATCTCATAATTTCTCATCATTAGTATATGATAGAAAGTCAGATACATTCTATTCAGAAAGAGCTTATGAAAATATTGAGATAGTTGACAGAATAGGAAGTGGAGATGCTTATGTAGCAGGAGTACTATATGGAATCCTACACTTTAATGAGGCAGAAAGAGCAATGAAATATGGAAATGCTAACTCTGTTTTAAAGAATACGATAGTTGGAGATATTTCTTGTGCTGATTCAACTCTTGTAGAGAGCATTATAGCAGACCATGACAATGGAAATACATCTGAGATGAACAGATAATTAATATTTAACTAAAAATAATTTAACAATATAGCAGGAGGGAACTACTTTTGATACAGGGTAGTTTTTTCCTGTTTTTTGGAAAATTGAAGATTTTTGAAGTAAAATTATTAAAATAAATCTGAAAATATGTTATTATAAGATAGAAGGTAATAAAAGAAAGAGTTTATATCAGGAGGAAGTAAGTTGAGTGAAAAATCAAAGGTTCCAGCTATAGATAAAGCAGATAAGATATTTAACTATTTATACTATAAATACTCTGCAACTCAAAGTTCCATAGCAAAAGATTTGGGACTTTCTAAAGCTACAGTGAATAGATTGTTAGAAGTATTGACAAATTTGAAATATTTAAATTTTGAGGATAAAGAGTATACATTGGGAGAAAAATTTTACTTTTTTTCAAATAGAAATGAGAAATATACTCTCTTGAAGAATGTAACCTATCCATATTTAGAAGCACTTTCATTGAAGTTTAAAGAGACATTTAAGTTAAGCGTGTTGGATAATGATAAGATAAGAACCATTTCAACTGTTGAGAGTAGTGATATAATAAAGGTTTCAGTTTCAGAGAATGCAATATTTCCACTTCATGCAGGGGCAGCTAGTAAATTACTTATTTGCCAGTTAAGTGAAAATAGATTGAATAAACTTTTACCTAAGATACTCCCTAAGTATACAGAGAACACAATTATAGATAGAGAGATTTTAAAAAAAGCATTATTAAAAATCAATTTACAAAAAATCTCTTATGACAATATGGAACATTCCAATAATATAAAAGCAGTTGCTCTTCCAATATTAGACAATAGAAATAGAATTGTAGCAGCTATAAGTTGTCCATGTTTTCCAGATAATTTGACAGAGGAGAAGTTAAAATTAATAGTTGAAGAGATAAAAATAGCGTGTGAAGAGATAGGTAAAAAATTAGATTATTTTATAAAATAGATACAAAAAACACTTCTAGATAGTAGAGGTGTTTTTTATTTATAATATCAAATAATTATAAAGTCCAAAAAACGATAAAGAAGCCCCTTCGGCCTCAGGACTTCTTTATACGTAGAAATTAAAATGTAATTTAAGGAAATGTCTTATGACAATATTATTATAGCATATATTTTGTTATTGTCAATAAATATTTTGTAAATCTAAATAAAATATTTTTTTTAATATCTCTATATATAAAATATATTGTACAAAAAACGGTAATTATAGTATACTTACAATATAAATTGAATAAAGATAGAGAGCAGAGGACAAGAGTAAGAGTATATAGCTTGGCAGGCGTTATGATACTTTGAAAGGGGAATTTGCTGAAGTAAAAAAGAGGGCTGAACTTTTTTATTGGCACTATAAACAATATTTATAGTGTTTGTCATTAGTTTCTAATGAAGTACTATCTAGAGGGATACTTAGTAGATTATCACAGTTCAGCTGTGATTTTTTTATTTTAAATTAAATTTTAGAGGAGGATTTTTATGATTAATGCAATATGGTGTGGTTTAATAGTGATTGGAATTTTAGTTGGGATATTTACTGGGAATGTACAGGCAGTAACAGATTCAGCTATCTCTAGTGCTAGTACAGCAGTGACACTATCTATGGAGATGATAGGGGTTATGGCTCTATGGCTGGGACTTATGAAGGTAGCAGAGGAAGCTGGAATGGTAAAAGCTTTAGGTAAGGCAATGAAGCCTTTAATGGTAAAATTATTTCCAGAAGTACCAGCAGATCATCCTGCAATGGGAAGTATAGTTGCAAATATGGCAGCAAACTTTTTTGGATTGGGAAATGCAGCTACTCCATTAGGAATAAAGGCAATGCAAGAGTTACAACTATTAAATGATAATAAAGATGAGGCGACAAACTCAATGGTTATGTTTTTAGCAATAAATACATCTTCAGTGACACTGATCTCATCAAGTACTATAGCTTATAGAGTGGCAGCAGGATCTGCAAATGCTACTGAAATAATAGCTCCAACAATAATAGCAACTATTGTTTCAACTATAGTAGCAGTAGTGTCTTGTAAGTTTTTAGAGAAATTACCAGCATATAGAAGAGAAAAAATATAAAAGAGATTGAAATAATATTAAAATTTTAGTAGAATTTAGGAGGAGAAATATGTTTGTAAGAATAATGGAGAGTATATCACTTTATGCAATTCCTTTAATTATATTAATAATAGTGGGATATGCTTACTTTGTAAAAAAAGTAAAGGTTTATGAAGTATTTTGTGAAGGAGCTAAGGAAGGTTTTAATACAGCTATAAGAATAATACCTTTTTTAGTTGCTATGTTAGTTGCTATAGGAATATTTAGAGCTTCTGGATGTATAGATATAATGTTGAAAGTATTAGATCCAGTATTCTCAATAATAGGTATGCCTGGAGAGGTATTACCAATGGCAATTTTAAGACCTCTATCTGGAGGAGGAGCTACAGGAGTTATGAATGATCTGATGATAACTTATGGACCAGATTCATTAATAGGTAGAATAGCTTCAACTATGATGGGATCAACTGAAACAACTTTTTATGTTCTTGCAGTATATTTTGGAGCAGTAAGCATAAGAAAAACAAGACATGCAGTATTAGCAGGACTATTAGCAGACCTAGCAGGATTATTAACAGCAGTATGGATTTGTAGAATTATGTTTGCATAAAAATATAATTTGGAGAAGAAGATGGTAAAATTAAAATGTTTTGTACTAGCTTTAGTTTTATTGACAGGTTGTAGTAATACACATATACCAGTTGATATTCTAAAAAATGAAGATGTAGCAGTAGAGGAAATCTCAACAGAAAATGAAGTGAAAGCACCGGGGCAAATATTAAATGAGCTGGAGAGTGAGTTTTACAAGGAAGATGAGGGTTCTGAAGAGGTAAAGAGTGAGTTAGTTGAACAGGAGAAAGTTGAACCAGTAGAAACGGTTGTTGAAGAGGTAAAAAATGAAGTAGTAGAGGTAAAGCCGGAGAAAAAACAGGAGGTTCAAGAGAAAAAAATCACTCAAACAAGGGAGCAAAGAGCAGTAGAAAGATTTGTTAACCTAGAGATGTTACAGTATAGCAATATAGGAATTAGTATTGTTGATTTACAGAAGGGAAAACAGGTGGCTTCATATAATGAGAAGAGAGCTGTAACTCCAGCATCAATAATGAAAGTGATAACATCATCTACAGCTATTCAGAAGTTAGGAGCAGATACAAAACTAGAAACAAAGCTACTATATGATGGAAAGATAGACCCTAAAGGGATATTGATAGGGGATATATATATAATAGGTGGTGGAGACCCAACTCTTGGATCTGATGGTGTAAAGATAGATAGAATGGCTTTTATAAATGATTGGATAGCCAAGATAAAATCAGCAGGTATAAAGGGAGTAAAAGGGGATATAATTGTAATAGATAATCTTTTTGGATATGTTGGAGTTGAAGAAAAATGGTTATTAGAGGATTTTGGAACTAGCTATGGACAGGGAGTTTATGGAATAAGTGTCTTTGACAACCTATATACTTTAACTTTAAATTCTGGAGAGAAAGGTGTTGAAATTTTAGAGGTAAAACCTAAGATTCCTGGATTGAAATTTGAAAATAGATTGAAGATATCACCAAAAGGACGTAGAGATTTTTCTGTTAGAGGTTTACCACTTGAGAACAAGAGAGTTTTGACTGGAGAGGTACCTAAGAACTCAAAGATAGTAGTACAGAGTGATATTCCTAATCCAGGATTATTTTTAGGTGAGTATTTAAAAAGTAATTTAAACTCAGCAAACATAAAGGTCAATGGAAAGGTAAAAACAGCTAGAGATACATCTAAAAGAGCTAAAAATCCGAAGATATTAGCTGTGACAAAATCTGCACCAATAAAAGAGATGGTAAGAACTCTATTAAAAAGAAGTGATAACCACTATACAGAACATCTATTCCAATTGTTAAAACTTCAAGATGTTAATATAGAGGAGTTTTGGAAAGAGAAGGGTATAGATACAAAGGTATTGAACATGGACGATGGAAGTGGATTATCAAGAGGTGATTATGTATCAGCAGAGTTATTGACAGGTATAGTAGCATATATGTATCAAAACTATCCTGCTTATATTAAATTACTTCCTAGAGGTGGTTATGAGGGTACAGTTCACGACTTTTTAAATCCTAAAAAGTTTGATGGAGAAGTGAGAATAAAAAGTGGTAGTATGGGTGGAATACAATCATATACTGGATATATAAAAAAAGATGGTAGAGAGTATGCCTTTACTATCATAGTAAACCATTGGAATGGAAGTAGAAGAAAGTTGAAAAATGAGATGGAAAAATTACTGATAGATCTATTTTAGAGGTGATATATGTTAGGGAAAAAATTAAAAAAAGGTGATACTATTGGAATTGTAGCACCAGCAAGTAATACCTCTTTTGAGAGAGTTTTAGAGGCTAAGAAGAACATAGAGGCTATGGGGTATAAAGTAATTTTAGGAGAGTGTACTAAAAAAGAGTGGTACTCTTATGCTGGGACTGATATAGAGAGAGCTCAAGAGATAAATGAATTTTTTGCAAATAAAGAGGTATCAGCAATAATGTGTATGCGTGGTGGTTATGGTTGCAATAGAATAGTAGAGTACTTAGATTTGGATGTAATCAGAGAAAATCCTAAAATATTTATAGGATATAGTGATATAACTACATTACACATAGCACTAAATGAGAGAGCTCAGCTTGTGACATTTCATGGACCTATGGCTGTGAGCAATTTTTCAGGAAGCTATAACGAGGAGAGTTATAAAAACTTTGTAGAGGTACTTTCAAGCTCTTCAAAAGAGATAGAGATAAAAAATTTTTCAAAAGAGATTGGAGTGATATCTCACGGAAGAGCTAGAGGTGTACTCGTAGGAGGGAATTTAGCAACTCTTATAGCCACTCTAGGAACAGAGTATGACTTGGATTATAGAGATAAGATACTGTTTTTAGAGGAGATAGGTGAGAAAACTTACAAGGTTGATAGATTTTTAAATCAATTAAAAAAACATGGAGTTTTGGATAAAGTTCAAGGTGTTGTATTGGGTGATTTTAAAAATTGTGAGCCTGATTCTGAAAAGGATATGCCACTATTAGAGGTTTTTGAAGATTATTTTAAAAATTTAGGAAAGCCAGTACTGTATAATTTGGAGAGTGGGCATAGTGAGCCTATGTTAACACTACCATTGGGAGCTCTTTGTGAAATTGATAGTGAAAATAAAAGTATAAAAATAATTGAAAAAGTTGTAGTAGATTAGATTCAATAATTATGAACAATAAAATAGAATAGAATATAGTAAAAATAAAATATTAAATTATAAAACTATGAACAAAATTAATTTTTTTTTGATAGATAGAAAAGGAAAACTAAAGTTGGTATAATGCATATAGTAATATTTCTATATGCCTGCCAATAATATATAGAAATAAAAAAAATAGTTGAATAACAACAGAAAAAATATTAAAATAGAAGAGTTAGATAATAGAAATCTGGAGGTTGCTAATGAAAACGGAAACAGCAGCAGATAATCTAAAGCTCTTACAAAAAGGGAGTGGAAAGTTATATTTGCTATGTGTAGTGGTGGGAGCCTTGACAGGATTTACAGTATCTCTTTATAGATTGGCTTTAAACCTTTTTAACCATTTTAGAACTGAGGTAATAGGTAACTCTTTGGAAGGAAAACCATATTTTGTATTTGTTATTTGGTTATTTTTTGTTTTGATCGGATTATTTGTAGATTACATATCTAGAAAATATCCCAAAATATCCGGAAGTGGTATTCCACAAGTAAAAGGAATACTATTAAGACAATTAGATTATTGTAAGTGGCTACAGGAGCTAATTGCAAAATTTATAGCTGGTCTTATGAGTATAGGTGCTGGACTTTCTCTAGGAAGAGAGGGACCATCAGTACAGTTAGGGTCATATATAGGTTTTGGAATGACAAAGATTTTTGATCGTGATACTATCGAGAAAAAATATCTTGTAACTAGTGGAGCTAGTGCGGGATTATCTGGTGCTTTTGGAGCTCCATTATCGGGAGTTATATTTGCATTGGAGGAGCTGCATAAATTCATCTCTGCAAAGTTACTAATCTGTACATTTTTAGCTAGTATAGCCTCTGATTTTGTTGGAAGAAGAATATTTGGAATGAATCCTTCATTTGATTTGATTGCTTTATATCCAAAAAATATGAATCCATACTATCAGTTTATACTTTATATCTTACTTGGAGTTATTATTGCGTTTTTTGGTAAACTGTTTACAGTAACTCTAATAAAGGTACAGGACAGATTTAAAAGCATAAAACTACCTAGATGGGTAAAGATCTCATTTGTTATGTCTACATCTTTTCTATTCTGTTATTTTTTACCAGAGGTAACAGGTGGAGGACATGAACTAGTGGAAGAGATGGCTGGAGGAAATAGAACAATACAGTTATTGATGATAATATTCATAGTAAAACTATTTTTTACAGCACTATGCTATGCAACAGGGTTTGCAGGAGGAATTTTCTTACCTATGCTAGTTTTAGGAGCTATTATTGGTAAGATATATGGACTTACACTTATAAAGTATTTTGATATAGGAATAGGAGCTGTTCCACACTTTATGGTTTTAGGAATGGCTGGATACTTTGTGGCTGTAGTAAGAGCACCAATTACCGGGGCAGTATTGATACTAGAGATGACAGGAAATTTAGATCATCTATTAGCATTGGTAACAGTTTCTGTAATAGCTTACTATGTAACAGAGCTTTTAGGATTGGAACCTGTCTATGAGATATTATTTGAGCGTATGCCAAAAGATACACCTAAAGAGGAAGAGGTCTGTAAGAGTAAAACAATCATAACAGTACCAGTGGCAGCAGAATCAGAGCTGGATGGAAAAAAAATATGTGAAGTGGCTTGGGAACGTGATATTTTAGTTGTGGCAATCACAAGAAGTGAACACGAGATTATTCCTAAGGGGGATACTGTTATTGAGAGTGGAGATCAATTGACACTTTTACTTCCAGAGAGCAAGGTTTTTAAGATGAAGGAGCTTTTATACAAGCAGGGTAGTCATTAATAGATAAAAAAGAAAGAATATAAGTGAAAGAGAGATATGTAAGTATCTCTCTCTTTTTAATTTTTGATTAATTATAGTTGAGAGTAGTTCCAAATTTTTCAGTAAAAATAGTTTGATATAAAACTAATTTTATGATAAACTATTATGGAAAGGAGAGAGCGATGGAAAATTTTGAGATAAGAAATACACTTTTTAGTTATATAAGTAGGGTACAACATCGAGGTGCTATCTATATTGAGGAGTTATTGAGAGAAAAGGGGATAGATAATTTAGTGTATTCCCATATTAGAATCATTATAATATTAAGTGTTTATAAAAAGTTATCAATGAAGGAGATAAGTAATTTAATAAGCAAAGATAAATCAACAGTGACCTCTCTTGTAAATAAGCTAGAGAGAATGGGTTATGTGAAAAAAACTGCTTCTACAGAGGATAAAAGAGTTATATATCTCACTTTGGAAGAAAAAGCTGATGAGATTATAGAAACAGTATTTCAAGTTACAAAAGTTTTTCATAAGAGAGTGGAAAAGATATTAACAAAAGAGGAGATAAACCAACTTTTTTGTTTGATGGAAAAATTAGTTGAAAATTTTTAAAGTATTTTAAGGAGAGGATTTTATAATGGAGAAAAAACATCAATTGATGGGAACGGAAAAGATTACAAAGTTGCTGATACAGTTTTCTTTACCAGCTATAATAGGTATGCTAGTAAATGCTCTGTACAACATTGTAGATAGAATATATATAGGAAATATAGCAAAAGTAGGACACCTAGCTATAGCAGGTGTTGGAATAAGTTTTCCAGTAGTGATTTTTGTATTTGGTTTTTCTATACTGATTGGTTTGGGGTCGGCTACAAACTCATCATTAAACTTGGGAAAAAAGAGAAAAGAGGAAGCTGAAAGATATTTGGGAACTGCAGTGTTTTTTGGTTTTATAATCTCCGTAATATTGATGGTGTTTATTCTATGGAGATTGGATTGGCTGATAGAAAAGTTAGGTGGAAGTGAAAATACAACTATCTATGCCAAAGAGTATCTGAAAATTTTAGCTTTTGGATTTCCTGCAGCAGTGGTTGGATATGTTGCTAACGCTTCTATACGTTCAGATGGAAATCCTAAAATGGCAATGGCAACACTACTTATTGGAGCAATTACTAATATAGTATTGGATCCAATATTTATATTTTATTTGAATATGGGAGTGAGAGGTGCTGCTTGGGCAACAATAATCTCTCAATATGTATCAGGTATATGGGCATTATATTATTTCACTTCAAAATTTAGTGGAATGAAATTACATATGAAAAATTTTAGATTGGATGTAGTTAAAATAAAGAACATTCTATCTTTAGGAAGTGCTCCTTTTGCTATACAGATGGGAGCTAGTATAGTAAACTATATATATAATAGCACATTGAAAGATTATGGTGGAGATAGTGCTATTGGAGCAATGGCAATAGTTCAAGCTGTAATAACATTTATGCTAATGCCTATTTTTGGAATAAATCAAGGATTACAACCTATATTAGGATATAACTATGGGGCAAGATACTATCCCAGAGTAAAAGAGGCTTTTTTCAAGGCTATCTTTGCAGCTACAGTTCTATGTGTTATAGATTTTTTAGCTATTCAATTCTTATCAAAATACTTTATAAATATCTTTACTCAAGAGAAAGAGTTAGTAAGAATAGCTTCAGTTGGGTTGAAAATACAGACTTTTATGTTACCATTAATAGGGTTCCAGATAATCTCATCAATCTATTTCCAAGCTATAGGAAAACCTAAGATGAGTTTTTTCATGAGTTTAACTAGACAGATAATTGTGTTGGTTCCTAGTATATTTATAATGTCTAAATTGTTTGGTGTTGCTGGAATATGGTATGCAGCTCCTGTGTCTGATTTTATTGCTGCAGTATTGACTTTTATATTTATAAGATTGGAGTTAAAGCATCTTAAAGAGTTGGAGGAAAAGGTAAGAGGAGATAGAGAAAATATAGTTGAAAAAAACTCTTAAAAGTTTTACAATATATTAAACTAAATAGGGGGGATACTGATGATAACAAGATTTTTAAAGTATGTAAAGACAGCAACAGATTCAAATCCAGAGAGTGAACAATGTCCAAGTAGTGAGATCCAATGGGATTTAGCTAAGATAATAGTTGAAGATCTAAAGGAGTTGGGATTAGAGGAGATATCATTAGATGACAATTGCTATATTATGGCAAAGTTACCAGCTAATTGTGATGATAAGATTCCAACAATAGGATTTATAGCACATATGGATACAGCACCTAGTTATAATGGAAAGGGTGTAAATCCAAGAATAGTAGAGGGGTATAATGGTGGAGATATAGTATTAAATGAAGCTGAAAACATAGTACTATCACCAAAAGATTTTCAACATTTAAATGATTATATAGGACAGGATCTTATTGTAACTGATGGAAAAAGCTTGTTAGGAGCAGATGATAAAGCTGGAATAGTTGAGATAATAGAAGCTATAAAATATTTAAAAGCTCATCCAGAGATCAAACATGGAGATATTAAGATAGGATTTACACCAGATGAGGAGATAGGAAGAGGAGCAGATCTATTTGATGTTAAAAAATTTGGTTGTGAGTTTGCATATACAGTAGATGGAGGAGAGATAGGAGAGTTGGAGTATGAAAACTTTAATGCTGCCTCTGCTGTGATTAAGATTAAAGGTAGAGATATCCACCCAGGAAGTGCTAAAAACAGTATGATTAACTCTATAATAATAGCTATGGAGTTAAACTCAATGTTACCAAGTGATCAAAGACCAGAGCATACAGAAAACTATGAGGGATTCTTCTTGCTAGATGAATTTACAGGAACAGTTGAGGATACAACAATGACATATATTATAAGAGATCACTCAATGGCTAAATTCAATGAGAAGAAGGAGCTTATAAAAAATGCTGTAGCATATCTTCAAGCTAAATATAAGGATGCAGTAATTGAGATAGAGGTAAAAGATAGTTACTACAATATGAGAGAGAAGATAGAACCTGTGATGCATATTATTGAACTTGCAAAAAAATCAATGGAAGAGTTGGAGATAGCTCCTAAGATAAGACCAATAAGAGGTGGAACAGATGGAGCAAGATTATCATTTGAAGGGTTACCATGTCCAAATCTATTTACAGGTGGTCATAACTTCCATGGAAAATTTGAGTATATTCCAATACAATCAATGGAAAAAGCTAGAGATCTAATAGTAAAAATTATAGAAAATACAGCAAAATTATAAAAAGATAAGAGTTGTTATAGCAGGAGCTATAGCGACTCTTATTATTTTTTACAAGAGAATTCATAGTTGTAAAATACTAAAGAATCCTGTATAATATGAAGATAGAGAAAAATTAAAATTGAGTTAAATCAGAAAGGAATAAGATGAATATACAGGAAACAAAGGAGTATTTAAAAAAACTTTCTCCTTCAAGAAAGTTGATACTTGGTTTTTTATTGGCAATATTGATAGGAACCATTCTATTGATGATGCCTTTTTCATTGAATGAAGGTGAGAGCCTGAGTTTTATATCATCACTATTTACAATTGTTTCAGCTATATGTGTAACAGGGCTTACAGTAGTTGATACAGCTACAGTATTCTCTCCAATAGGGACTACTATTATCATATTCTTTATACAACTGGGTGGATTGGGAGTTATGACTTTTTCCTCTATACTATTTTTAGCTACTGGAAAGAAGATGACATTTCATGAGAGAGAGTTGTTAAAAGAGGAGAGAAATGCTGATAACAGTGGAGAGATAGCAGACTTTATAAAGAAATTATTATTTATAGTTTTTACAATAGAGAGTATTGGAGCTATAATATTGACAATGGAATTTATGGATCAGATGAGTTTTTGGAAGGCGTTGTATTTTGGAGTTTTCCATTCGATTTCAGCCTTTTGTAATGCTGGATTTGCCCTATTTTCTAATAACTTAGAGGGATTTAAATCCAATGTTACTGTAAACTTAACTATAGGATATTTGATTACACTGGGAGGAATTGGATTTGCAGTAATTACCTCATTTGTTGCAGTAATTAGAAATGGAATAGATAGATTTAATCTGACTTCAAAAATGGCTATATTGATATCAATAATGCTAACTTTTGGTGGAATGATACTATTTTTATTGTTAGAATATTCCAATCCAGATACCTTAGGAGATCTGAATTTTATACAGAAAATATTAGCTTCATACTTCCAAAGTGTAACTTTGAGAACAGCAGGATTTAATACAATTCCACTTGGAAATTTAAGAGATGCAACTATTTTTATAAGTTGTATTCTAATGTTTATAGGAGCTTCACCAGGATCAACAGGTGGAGGTATAAAGACTACAACTTTTGGAATAATTATGTTCTATGTGATTGGTATAGTAAAGAAAAAAGAGAATATAGAGGTATTTAATAGAAGAATAGATTGGGAGATTTTGAACAGGGCCTTAGCAATACTTGTAATAGGAATTACATATGTGGCATTTATCATCACTTGTATCTTGGTTGTGGAGAGTTTTCCAATGGAACAAGTTGTATTTGAGGTAATTTCAGCTTTTGGAACAGTTGGGTTAACTTTAGGAATCACACCATATTTGAGTGTTTTCTCAAAAATTCTAATAATTATCACAATGTTTGTAGGAAGATTGGGACCACTTACTTTTGCTTTGGCAATAGGTGAGAGTAAAAATAAAGCTATATCAAAATACCCGAAAGAGAATATATTAGTAGGATAAAATTAAGGAGCGAAAATAATGAAACAATATTTAGTAATAGGATTAGGAAGGTTTGGAACGAGTGTAGCTCAGACGTTATATGAGTCAAATGAAGAGGTACTTGCTATTGATACTGATGAGGAGATAGTACAGGATTGCATAAGTGAAAATACAGTGGACAATGCTATAATGCTTGATGCAACAGATGTGAAGAGCTTAAAAGAGATAGGTGCTGGAAATTATGATATAGCATTTGTATGTGTAGGAGAGATTGAACCGAGTATAATGATAACTCTAAATTTAAAAGAGTTAGGAGTAAAGAAGATAATAGCTAAGGCTGTTACTAAAAGTCATGGAAAAGTACTAGCTAAGATAGGAGCAACTAAGGTAATCTATCCAGAAGAGTATATGGGAAGAAGAGTTGCACAACTTGCAATGGAACCAAATTTAGTTGAGCACTTGAGATTTTCAGCAGACTTTTTACTATTAGAGGTAAAAGCACCATCTGTTTTTTGGGGTAAGAGTATAATTGAATTGGATATTAGAAAGAAATACAATTCCAATGTAGTGGGAATAAAGAAAGAGGATCAGAGTTTTAATCCAAACCCTTTAGCAACAACTATGATTGAAAAGGGAGACGTATTACTTATGATAACTGATGATAAAACAGCAGACTTTTTTGAGAATTTGAAATAAATTTAGAATAGATTTTAGGAGGATAAAATGCATAATTTTGATGTCATTGTAGTAGGAGCAGGACATGCAGGTTGTGAAGCTGCTCTAAGTGCAGCAAGAATGGGTGCAAATACTGCAATTTTTACAATAACTTTGGACAATATAGGAGTGATGTCATGTAACCCATCAATAGGTGGACCAGCAAAATCTCACTTAGTTAAGGAGATAGATGCTCTAGGTGGAGAGATGGGAAGAAATATAGATAAAACTTTTGTACAGATCAGAGTTTTGAATACTAAAAAAGGGCCAGCAGTAAGAGCTTTAAGAGCACAAGCTGACAAGGTTAAGTATGCAAAAGAGATGAAGAAAACAATAGAAAACTGCCCTAACCTAAATGCTATACAGGGAATGGTAACAGATATAGTAATTGAAGATGGGAAAGCGGTAGGAGTTAAGATTAGAGAGGGTGTTGAGTATAGAGCTAAGATGGTAATACTAGCCACTGGAACTTTTATGAGAGGACTTATTCACGTGGGAGAGAACCATTTTAGTGGTGGAAGAATGGGAGAGTTATCTTCTGATGATCTACCACTATCTTTAGAAAGAGCTGGAATAAAACTAGGAAGATTCAAGACTGGAACACCATCAAGAATAGATGCTAGAAGTATAGATTTTTCAAAAGTAGAGGAGCAACCTGGGGATACAGAGCTATTAAAATTCTCTAGTAGAACAAAAGATGAAGAGGTATTGGGAAGAGAACAGATCTCTTGCTACATAGCTCATACAAATGAAAAAGTTCATGAAATAATTAAGAGTAACAAGGATAGATCACCGTTATTTAATGGAACAATTCAAGGAACAGGACCTAGATACTGCCCATCAATAGAGGATAAAGTTTTTAGATATCAGGATAAAGATCAACATCATCTTTTCTTAGAGAGAGAGGGAAACGAGACAACTGAGATCTATTTAGGAGGGTTGTCATCTTCATTACCAACAGATGTACAAGAGGGAATGATAAAAAATGTTGCTGGTCTAGAAAATGCACATGTAATGAGATATGCTTATGCAATAGAGTATGATTATATTCCACCACAAGAGATAAAATACTCATTGGAGAGTAGAACAGTTGAGAATCTATTTTTAGCTGGACAGATAAATGGAACTTCTGGATATGAAGAGGCAGGAGCTCAGGGGCTTATGGCTGGAATTAACGCTGTTAGAAAAATTCAAAATAAAGAGGCAGTAGTATTGGATAGAGCAGATTCATATATTGGAACTCTAATTGATGACTTGGTAACTAAGGGAACAAATGAGCCGTATAGAATGTTCACAGCAAGAAGTGAGTATAGATTACTATTGAGAGAGGACAATGCTGATTTAAGACTTTCAAAGATAGGATATGAGATTGGACTACTACCTGAAGAGGAATATAGAAGAGTTGAAAAGAAAGAAAAAGATGTGGAAGAGATAAAAGAGAAGTTAGCAACAAACTATGTTGGACCAAGTAATCCTAGAGTAAATGAGGTACTTGAAAAGAGAGGGGAGACTCTATTAAAAGATGGAATCACTTATTTCGAACTTTTAAGAAGACCAACTGTAACATTTGAAGATGTAAAATATATTGCAGAATTGGGAAATTTAGAGTTAGGTGATTATTGCAGAGATACAGAGTATCAAGTTGAAGTTCAAGTTAAATATTCTGGATATATAGAGAGATCTATGAAGATGATAGAAAAACATAAAAGCTTAGAAAATAAAAAAATACCAGCAGACTTAGATTATGATAGTCTAACAAATATTCCAAAAGAAGCAAAAGATAAATTGAAAAAGGCGAAACCATTAAATATAGGACAAGCCTCAAGAATTTCAGGGGTATCACCTGCAGATATACAAGTGTTGTTGATATATTTAAAAGCGAGAGGTAATTAAGATGAGAGAGTTCTTAGTAAATGGATTGAAAGAGATTGGAGTAGAGTATACTGAAAAGAAGGTTGATAATCTTCTAAAGTACCTAACTCTTTTACAAGAGTATAACTCACACACTAATTTAACAGCTGTAAGAGATGAAAAATCTATGATAGAGAAGCATTTTCTAGATTCTTTACTGCTACAAAATCTGTTAGATGACAGTATGAAAACTGCTATTGATGTGGGAACAGGAGCTGGATTTCCAGGAATGGTACTAGCTATTTTTAATGAGAATATAAAATTTACATTGATGGATTCTATTGGAAAGAAGACAAAATTTTTACAATTAGTAAAAGATGAGTTAAATCTTGAAAATGTTGAGGTAGTTACATCAAGAGCTGAAGATTATATAAGTGATGAAAAAAGAGAAAGCTATGATTTAGGGCTTTGTAGAGGGGTGTCAAAGTTAAGTACAATATTAGAATATATAATCCCTTTCTTGAAGAAAGATGGAGTCTTCCTTTCTCAAAAAATGGAGGGAACAGGAGAGGAAACTGAAGCACAAAATGCTTTAGAAATTTTAAACTCTGAAATTATAGAGATATTTAATTTTGAACTTCCATTCTGTAAAGATCCAAGAGTAGTTATAAAGATTGAAAAAAGAGAAAAAACAGATAAAAAATATCCAAGAAGGTCAGGTATACCTTTAAAAAGACCTTTATAGGAGAAAGGAAGAGAGGAAATGACAGATTTTTATAAGAAAAATAGAAAAAAACTTATATTTGTTACTTTCCTCTTTTTATTGTTTTTTGGAGTTGCTTGGAATATAAAGTACAATTTGCCAAAAACAGTAGAAGTGGTGGTAAGGTTATTTGTAGGACCTACATTTAAAAGTAGCAGTATAGAATTTGAAAAAGAAAAGATAGTAATAAAAGATTTTATATTAGCAGATGGGGAAGAGGTAATTATAGATACTCCAAAAGTGGAGATCCTCTATTCAAAAGATATTTTAAAGAGGAAAAGGATAGATGAGATCATCATAGATGGAGGAACTGCAAATATAACTAGAAGAAAAAATGGAGATATAAATATAGTTGCAGCTTTTACTGGAGAGAGTGAACCTGAAGAGGAGAAAAAAGAGAAACCTAAAGATGAGAAATATGAACCTGGGATAGGAATCCCTATAGACAAGATAACGGGTATAAATGTAACAACTGTATTTAGAGATTTAGGATATAGATTACCAATAGAAGAGACAGCTTATAATACCAATGGATATCTAACTTTTAGCGAGAGTGAGGGAATAAATCTACACTTTATTGGAAGTAATAAGGAACAGGTGTATGACTTTGCCTTCTCTACGAGTAAAGAGCCATACTCTATGACTATAAAACTTAAGGATATAGATGTAAAAACAGAGTTGGTACAGTATGGTTATGATGGAAAAGAGGTATCATACAATGGTGGGAAATTGAATATGGATCTCACTATAGCATCTAGTGGTATGTTAGGTTGGATAAACTTTGATGGGGTAAATGTAAAATATATTGATCTAGCTGATGAAGTGAAAGAAGTAACTGGAAAAGTTGAGTTTACCAAAGAGGGTATATTTTTAAACGCTATTGGTAAAGTATTTGAAAAACCAGAAAAATTCACACTTTCATATAAGGATAATGAGCTTAATATAGATTTTAAATTAAAGGATATTAAGCAGAAAGATTTAGAAAAACTATCATATTTAGATGGAGTGGAGCTACCATTCAAAAATCTAGTTGTTAATGATGTAAAATTTAATCTCAACTTAAAAAATGAGTTGAAGATAAATATTGATGCCTTTGTAAAGAGGGCTGAATTGGAGCAGTTGAGATTGAATGATACCCAAGTAAAGCTTATCTATGATAAGTCCGGTATACATCTACCAATAATCTCCACAGATCTAGCTACCTTAGATAAGGAGAAAAATGTAGGGATAGAGGAGAAGATAACTGGGACATTTGATCTTATAGATAAGAGAGGAATGTTAAAATTTAAAGTGGAGAATGTAAATAATAAGAGTTACATTCCAAATATCAATGGAGATCTGAATTTTGATATTTTAGAGGATCAAATTGCTATTGTGTTAGATTCTAACATAATTGATTTAGAGGGAAAATATTTTACTAAAGAGAAAAAAATCCAGTTAGATAAGAAAAATCAATACTTTTTAGAATACAGTTTAGCTGATAAGAAGTTTTCTGATGGAAAAGGGAGAATAGGGTTAAATATTTTTGATCTAGATATTATATTTGACTATGCAATAGATAAGAATAGATTTTTATTAAATGAGGCCTCTATAATAAATGGTAAGAAAAAAGAGTTAGAGCTAACTGGAGAGATTGATTTAGAAAACAGTTCCTATGCTTTCAATATGGACGGGCAGAACTTGGATATCAAAAGAAAGTTGGGAGAGGAAGAGTTTTGGATAAAAGGGAAAATCCTTGGAACTTTAAAGAGTGAAAATGGTAAATTTAATGGAGATTTAGACATTCACTCACTGTATCTAAAATATCTAGGAGAGGTTCAAAATATTCACGGTAAGGTTTTATTAAATAATAAAAACAACTTATTTTTTGAGTATCAAGGAGAGATAGATAAACTTTCTTATGAAAATTACAGTCTAAATGGAGTTATAGTTTCATTGAGGCTGAAAGATGATATTTTTGAAATTAAAAATTTTAACAATCAGCTTTTGACTATAAATGGAAGCTATGATCTTAAAACATCAAAATTAAAAGGAAAATTAGAGACAAATGGTTTATCATTGGAAAGATTTAATATTGATTTCCCTAAGATCAAATTAAATAAAGTTACTGCAAGTATAGATGGGAATCTGGAGAATCCTATAGGAAAGATAAGTATTTCAGATGTTGGAATAAGTTTTAAAAATGAGGAAGAGATTAAAATTACTGGAGAGATCAACTATAAGGATAAGGTAGTAACAACTAATAATGTTAAGATAAACCAAAATATATTGAAAGCTAGATACTCAGTAAAAGATGGAAAGTATAGAGCCAAGTTAAATATATTGGAAGAGAATATAGGACGTTATTATAACTATGAAAATTTAAAATATAGAGTGATTGGAACAGTAGTGGCTGAAGGAGAGAATAAAAAGTTAAAAGTTGGGCTAAAATCCACAGTTGATAAGGTATATATGAATGGAATGATTTTTCCTACAGCATATATTGAAGCTGATTATTCAGCAGAGAATTTAAATGATGGAATAGTTAAGTTAAAAAATCTAACTTTTAGCAATCAAAATCTACAAGATCTATTTACTGTTACAGGAAGTTATGATCTACCTAACAACTTCTTGGAGGTAAAGGTAGATAAGCAGGAACTGCCACTAGCTAAATTGAAAGATTATATTCCAATAGATGGTGTTGAAGGTAAACTCTATTTAGAGGGGAAATTATTGGGAGAGTTAGATGATTTAAACTATAACTTTTCTATTTTAAGTAGTGAGATTGATGTAAAAAAAGTTAAGTTTAATACAATTAGAGTGTTTCTATCTGGAGATATGAAAGAGGTAAAATTAGATGAACTCTCATTTAAATATTTACATAATAAATTCTCATCAGATGGAGAGTATAATATTACAGAGAACAGATATAGATATTATGCAAAATCATCTAACATAGATTTAGATTTTTTAAATGTATTTTTAGAACCTTATAATATCTCAGATATAAGGGGAAATGCTGAGTTTGATTTAAAAATAACTGACAGTAGAAATGATGGATTTATTAAAATAAAAAATTTAAATTTAGAAAAAAAAGATTTTTTCTTGAAATTACAAGAATTTAACAGTACAATAGGATTAGAGAATAATAAAATATCTATAAAAGATTTTTCTGGAAAGTTGAATGATGGGGATTTAGGAGTTAAAGGAGAGATAATTTTTCCAACATTGAAAGACATTTCAGATAATCCATACTACTATGAAAATATAAAATATAATGGAAATTTAAAATTAAATGGTATAAAATATAGATATGGTGATTATTTTAATGTTGATTTTAGTGCTAATATAGGAATAAGAGAGAAGGATATCAGAGGAAATATTGAGATTGAAAAAGGTTTGGTATCAGAGATACCAAATACATCTAAGAGTATTTTTCAAAAGATAAAAGAGTTTTTATTTAGCTCTACATCTAAAACTATAAATCAGAGTGAAGATCTAGGAAGCGATTTTAAAATAGAGAGTATAATTGAAAATGCCCCTTCAATTGATGTTAGAATAAAAATAAATGAAGGAATAAAATTGGATATAGGGGATATAAATGGCTTAGTAGAGGATATAAAAGGAAATGTTATAGGTAATGGAGTTTTATCAGGAAAGAATGGAAAGTACACTTTTATTGGAAATACAGAGGTCTTAGGTGGAAGCTTTAACCTCAATGATAACACTTTTTATTTGGATAGAGCAGTTGTTATATTTAACGATCCTAAGAGTTATCTACCAAAAGTAAATCCAAATCTTTTAATAGATGCTAGAGTGTTAGTGCAAGATGATCAGATCGGTTTAAGTTTAAACGGTAATCTAGATAATTTAAAATTTACTATTAGTTCTAGAAATGGAAGTAGTAGTGGAAACTTAAACTCACTTTTAACAGATACAGATAGTTTTGGAGAGAATAATGAGGCAACTACAACTTTGATTACAAATGTAATTGGAGGACAGATAACACAGGTATTAAAACCTATAGCTAATCTAGTAAAACATACATTAAATATATCGAAGTTTAGAATAAGCTCAAACCTTTTGACTCAGAATACAAAAAATAGTTCTAACAATAATGATGATAAAAGTCAGAGTAGTTTAAAATTAGGTGCAGTATTAGAGGCAGAAGATAATATATATAAGGATAAAATATGGTGGGTTGCAAAAGGAACACTATTGGAGGAGGATAATACAGGAAACAATAAGCAAGAGGAGAGTAACGGAGCATTTAAAGAGTATGACTTCTCATTGGAATACAGATTTGATGCTGTAAAATCTATTGGAGTAGGAGTTGGAAAGTTACCAGAAAACAGAAAAAAAACATCAGATAAAGAATCTAAAGAGAATTTAAATTATCATATAGACTTTAAATTTGAGAAAAAATATGATAAGCTAATAGATATCTTTATAAATAAATAGTGGAGGTAGAGATGAGAAAAAGAATAGCTGGACTACTGATCTTTGTATTAAGTATTTTCTCCTTTGCTGATGTTACTAACTATCAAGTAACAAAGGTGGAGATAATAAATAATAGAGAGATTCCTTACGAAGTAATACTGGGGAGTATGAAGTCAAAAGAGGGGCAAAAATACATAACAGAGGATATGATATCAGACTATAAATCAATTAAAGATTTAGAGTATGTAGATGATGTATCTATATATCCAACTGTCTATGACAATGGTATTAAGCTTACTGTTGATGTAACAGAAAAGAAGGATACTAAAAAATTATTGGAGTCAAAAGGGATAATTCCTCTATCAGAGAGAGAAAAAGTAGATAAGAGTATAGTTGTATCAGAGATTGATATAATAGGAAATACTCATGTACCAACTAAAGAGATAAGAGCTATGATTCCTGTTCAAGCTGGTGGATATTTTTCAAAGAATAAGGTTATAGAGGGACATAAAAACCTTATTGAGAGCGGATATTTTAGAGATGTAATGCCAGATGTTGTAAAATCAGGAAAGGGTGTAAAAGTAATATACCACGTTCTTGAAAATCCAATCATAAATGGAGTTAATATAATAGGAAACACAGTTTATTCTACAGATGAACTTATGGAAGTAATCAAAACTGAACCTGGAAAGATATTTAACATCAACACAATCAGAGGGGACAGAGATAGAATAATCCAAAAATATCAAGATGCTGGTTATGTTCTTGCTGAAGTTACAGATATTGGGCTTAATGCAAACCTTGAACTTGAAATTTATTTAAGTGAAGGTATAGTTAGAAATATCGAGTTTAAAAAGATGGTAACAAAACAAAAAGGAGCTAGAAGAAAGGCTACTGATGATGTTTTAAAGACAAAATCATATGTAGTTGAAAGAGAGTTAGAGTTCCATGAAAATGAGATATTCAACTCTAAAAAATATGATGATACAGTACAAAATCTAATGAGATTAGGACATTTTAAAAATGTTAAATATGAAGCTAGAAATATACCTGGAGATCCAGATGGAAAAAATATAGTCCTTTTATTGGATGAAGAGAGAACTGCAATACTTCAAGGAGCTATATCTTATGGTTCTGAGATTGGACTATTGGGAACAATTTCAATAAAAGATACTAACTGGAAAGGAAAAGGACAAGAGTTAGGATTTACATTTGAAAAATCAGATGAAGATTACTCAAGTTTCTCAATAAATTTCTATGATCCTTGGATAAAAGGAACTGATAGAATATCTTGGGGATGGAGCATCTATAAGAATACTTATGAAGATGATGATAGTGCAATATTCAATGAGATAGATACTATTGGAGCTAAATTTAACATAGGAAAAGGATTGAGCAAAAATGTTAGATTGAGCTTAGGAACAAAAGTTGAGTATGTAGAAGAGACTTCTGATAAAGATCAGTTTATAGAGAGAAATGGAGTAACTGAATGGAGAAGTTACCCTGGAAGAGAAGCTAAGGGTCTAGATGATAAATATGTTATCTGGAGTATATTCCCTTCAATAACTTATGATACAAGAAATCATTTCTGGAATCCAACTGCTGGAGAGTATGGAAAATTACAACTAGAAGTGGGATATGCTAATGGTTATGAGGGAGATGTTTTTGGAAACATAACACTTGAACTTAGAAAATACCACAGAGGATTCTTCAAGAAAAATACCTTTGCTTATAGAGCAGTAACTGGAATAATGACAGACACTACTAAAGAGGGTCAAAGATTCTGGGTAGGTGGAGGAAGCACACTTAGAGGATATGACGGTGGATTCTACAAAGGAACAAAAAAATTAGTAGGAACTATAGAGAATAGAACACAATTTAATGATATTTTAGGATTTGTTGTTTTCTTTGATGCTGGAAGAGCTTGGGATTATGAAGGAAGAGACCTATCATATCAACATGATGATAAATTTGCAAATGATGTAGCTATGGCAGCAGGAGTAGGACTTAGAGTAAATACACCAATAGGTCCATTAAGATTTGACTTTGGATGGCCAATAGGTAATGATGATGCTAGTGGAATGGAATTCTATTTCAATATGGGTCAATCATTCTAATATAGATAAAATAATACTTTGGAGGTAATACAATGAAAAAAATAATGATAACAATTATGGCATTAAGCTTATCAGCATCAGTTTTAGCTGAAAAAATAGGGTATGTAAACTCACAAGAGGCATTTTCAAAATACTCTCAAACTAAAACAATCCAAGAGAACTTAAACAAAGAGAAAAATAGATTAGAGAACGAGATAAAACAAAAAGAAGTTGCTCTTCAAAAAGCACAATTAGAGCTTCAATCTAAAGGAAACAAAATAACTGATAAAGAGAAAGAGGGATTCCAAAAGCAAGTTGAAGCATTCCAAAAATTTGTAAGAGATTCACAAGCTAAGTTAAGTAAAGAAGAGTATACAAGAATGCAAGAGATAGATAGAGCAATGCAATCAGCTATAGACTCAGTAGCAAAAGCAGAGAAATATGATTACATATTAGAAGCTGGAGCAGTAAAATTTGGAGGAAAAGATATTACTGCTGATGTAATAAAAGCTATGGAAAAATCTAAAAAATAAATGTTAAACTAGGAGGATAATGATGAGATATAGTATTAAAGAGTTAGTGAACCTCCTAGAGTGTGAAGTAAAGGGAGATTTAAGTCTAGAATATGTTTCTGGGCTTGCTCCCTTTTTTCAAGCTCAGGAGGAAAATATAACATTTGCTTCAGATGAGAAGTTTTTAAAAAAATTAGATGAAACTAAGGCAAAAGTAGTGTTAGTACCAGATATACCACTACCTAATATTGGGAAAATGTACTTGGTAGTAAAAGAGAATCCAAGAACATTGATGCCAAAGCTTTTGAATTTCTTTAAGAGAGAGACAAAACCTTTTGAAAAAATGATAGAAGATTCAAGTGTCATAGGTAAAAATGTAAAATTAGGACCAAATGTCTATGTAGGGCATGATGCAGTGATAGGTGATAATGTTACAATCTATCCAAATGTAACTATTGGTGAAGGAGTTACAATTGGAGAGGGAAGTACAATATATTCAAATGTTACTGTGAGAGAGTTCTGTAAAATTGGAAAAAACTGTGTAATTCAACCAGGGGCAGTTATAGGATCTGATGGTTTTGGATTTGTAAAAGTAGGTGGGAATAACACTAAGATAGATCAGATAGGTAGTGTAGTAATAGAGGATAATGTAGAGATTGGTGCTAATACAACTGTTGATAGAGGAGCTATTGGAGATACTATAATAAAAAAATATACTAAGATAGATAATCTAGTACAGATTGCTCACAATGATATAATAGGAGAGAACTGTCTAATAGTTTCTCAAGTTGGAATAGCAGGAAGTGTAGAGGTAGGAAATAATACAACATTGGCTGGACAAGTTGGAGTAGCTGGACATATAAAAATAGGAAATAATGTTGTAATTGCTGCTAAATCTGGTGTAGTAGGTAATGTGGATGATAACCAAGTTTTATCTGGATATCCACTAATGGATCATAGAGAGGACTTAAAAGTGAAGATAGCATTGAAAAAAGTTCCTGATTTATTGAAAAAAGTTAGAAATATTGAGAAAAAATTACAGGAAAAGTAAAAAGGTATTTGAAATTTTATTAGAAAGTGGTAAAATATAAGAATACAAATATAAGAAAAGATGAGGTAAGAATGAAGAAAAGAGTTTATTTTGACAAATGTGGAGAAATGAAATTTATATCCCATCTAGACTTATTAAGATTTTTTGAGAGACTATTCAATAAATCGGAAATTCCTGTAAAATATAGTGAAGGATTCCATCCGAGACCAAAGATGTCCTTTGGAAGCCCTATATCCTTAGGAACAGAAGCTTATAATGAGATTATGGACTTTGAGACAGATGCAGAAATTTCCAATGAAGAGGTCGTAAAAAGACTTAATGAGAGTGGAGTATTGGGATTTAAAGTGCATAAAGTGGGAGAAGTTCCTAGAAAATCCTCGATAATGGAAGAGTTTACTAATATGTTATATGAGGTAGAGGGAAGTAGTTCAGATATGGATAAGCTTGAAGAGCTATTCAATAGAGATGAAATACTTGAAGTTAGAGAGAAAAAGGGAAAAGTTGTAACTAGAAACTTAAAAGAGAGATTGAAATCTTTTTCAAGAGAGGGAGATAAGATCTCTATGGAGATTATAAACACATCACCAAACTCATATTTAGAGATGGTAGGAATAGAGCAACAAAATGTGAAGATAAAAAGATTAGGTTATAAAACTAACAATTAAAATGTATTGTGAGAGGAGAAAAGAGTATGTTAGAGTTAAAATTCATACGTGAAAACAGAGAAAAAGTTGAAGAGATGTTAAGAAATAGAAATAGTAATCTAACTCTTGATGAGTTTTTTCAACTAGATGACAAAAGAAGAGAGATATTAGGAGAGGTAGAAGCTTTAAAACAAAAAAGAAACCAAGAATCTACTGAAATAGCTAGATTAAAGAAAGAAAAGCAAGATGCCTCAGCATTAATAGAAGAGATGGGAAAAGTTTCTGCTCAAATAAAAGAGTTAGATGCAAAATTAGCTGAAGTTGAAGAAAAATTAACTTATATTCAAATGACAATCCCAAATATGTACCATGAAAGCACTCCATTTGGAGCAGATGAAGATGCAAACGTTGAAATTAGAAGATGGGGAACTCCAAAAGAGTTTTCATTCGAACCAAAAGCACACTGGGATATAGGTGAAGGATTAGGTATTCTTGATTTTGAAAGAGGAGCAAAATTAGCAGGATCTAGATTTGTTCTATACAGAGGATTAGGAGCAAGATTAGAGAGAGCATTAATTAACTTTATGCTAGATCTACACACAACAGAGCATGGATATACTGAGCATATAACTCCATTTATGGTAAAAAGAGAGGTTTGTGAAGGAACAGGACAACTTCCAAAATTTGAAGATGATATGTATAGAACAACTGATGATATGTTCTTAATCTCTACTTCAGAAATCACTATGACAAATATCCATAGAAAAGAGATATTAGATGAGAAAGAGTTACCAAAATACTATACAGCATACTCACCTTGTTTTAGAAGAGAAGCTGGATCTTATGGAAAAGATGTAAAAGGAATAATAAGATTACACCAATTCAATAAAGTTGAGATGGTAAAAATAACAAATCAAGAGTCATCTTATGATGAGTTAGAAAAAATGGTAAATAATGCTGAGGAAGTATTACAAAGACTTGAGTTACCATATAGAGTTATCCAACTATGTACAGGGGATATAGGTTTTGGAGCAGCTAAAACTTATGACCTAGAAGTATGGTTACCTTCTCAAGGAAAATATAGAGAGATCTCTTCTTGTTCTAACTGTGAAGGATTCCAAGCTAGAAGAATGGGACTTAAATATAGACCAAATGGAAGCTCTAAGAGTGAGTATTGCCATACTCTAAATGGATCAGGATTAGCAGTAGGAAGAACACTAGTAGCTATAATGGAAAATTACCAACAAGAGGACGGATCATTCTTAATACCAAAAGCATTAGTTCCATATATGGGAGGATTAGAAATTGTTAAAAAGTAGTCTGTTCATACTACTACTAGTTAACATATTTTACAGTAATCTATACTATATTGGAATATCAACAGTTGTCTTGTTCATACTAAATCTAAAGTATAATAAGGATTTAATAAAGCATATAAAAAGAGTGAAATTTTTGTTTTTCTTCTATTTTATAACTTGTTTATTTCAGATATTTTATACACAAGAGGGAGAGGTAATTGCCAAGTTTTATAATTTTTATCTAACAAAAGAGGGAGTTATAAATTTCTTGTTAAATCTTTTAAGGATTTTTAATCTACTTCTTCTCTCTTGGGTAGTTTCTACTCAAAAATTATTAGAGGGTAGATTTTTAAAGTATCAGGACACTATTGAGACAGTTATTGAGTTAGTTCCAGAAGCAATGATGATGATAAAGAAAAGAATGAGAATTAAGAGTTTTTTTAGATACATTTTGAAACAAATAAAAGTAAAAAATTAATCTAAATAAAAAATAGAAAATTCTCTAATTGATTTTATTATTAATTTTTGTTAAAATTAATATATATAATTTTTCAGGAGGGAAAAAATGGGATACAATTATAAAGAATTAGGTCTTTCAAACACAAAAGAGATGTTTGCAAAAGCAAATAAAGAAGGATATTCAGTACCAGCTTTTAACTTTAATAATATGGAGATGGCATTAGCTATAGTTGAAGCTTGTGCTGAGATGGGATCACCAGTAATTCTACAATGTTCAAAAGGAGCTTTAGGATATATGGGAGCAGATGTAGCACCTTTATTAGCTAAAGCAGCTGTAGACAGAGCTAGAAATATGGGATCAGATATACCAGTAGCTTTACACCTAGACCATGGTCCAGATTTAGCAACTGTAAAAACTTGTATCGAAGCAGGATTCTCATCAGTAATGATCGACGGGTCACACTATGATTTTGCTAAAAATATAGAAGTTTCAAAAGAAGTTGTGGAGTATGCTCACTCAAAAGATGTTACTGTAGAGGCTGAATTAGGAGTACTTGCAGGAATAGAAGATGATGTTAAGGCTGAATCACACACTTATACAAACCCAGATGAAGTTGAAGAGTTCGTAACAAAAACAGGAGTAGATTCATTAGCAATAGCTATTGGAACTTCTCACGGAGCTCACAAATTCAAACCAGGAGAAGATCCTAAATTAAGACTTGATATATTAGAAGAGATCGAAAGAAGAATACCAGGATTCCCAATTGTTTTACACGGATCATCTGCAGTTCCTCAACAATATACTTCTATGATAAAAGAGTTTGGTGGAGAAGTTAAAGATGCTATTGGAATACCAGATATTCAATTAAGAAAAGCATCTAAATCAGCAGTAGCTAAAATAAACGTAGATACTGACGGAAGATTAGCTTTCACAGCAGCTATCAGAAGAGTATTAGGAACTAATCCAAAAGAGTTTGACCCTAGAAAATACTTAGGAGCAGCTAAAGATGAGATGAAAGCTTACTACAAAACTAAAATTGTTGATGTTTTCGGATCTGAAGGAGCTTATAAAAAAGGAACTAAATAGTCTTAAAGAGCA
Organism: Fusobacterium sp. SYSU M8D902; assembly: GCF_040199715.1. Classification (NCBI taxonomy): domain Bacteria; kingdom Fusobacteriati; phylum Fusobacteriota; class Fusobacteriia; order Fusobacteriales; family Fusobacteriaceae; genus Fusobacterium; species Fusobacterium sp. SYSU M8D902. Next base: position 7,859 of record NZ_JBEFNA010000007.1, on the reverse strand, counting down.
GAGAAATCTGCTCTTTTTATATATTTAGAGAAATTAAAAAAAGGAGCTGAATAGCTCCTTTATGTAATTAGTTCATTTTTTCAACTAAGTTTTTTCCAGCTTTGAATTTAACAGTCTTTTTAGCAGGAATTACGATTTCTTCACCTGTTTTAGGGTTTCTTCCAACTCTTTCAGCTTTCTCTACAACTTCAAATTTTCCCCAACCGATAAAGTTGATTTCTTCTCCAGCTTTTAAGCTTTCTTCAAGAACTTCAAGGATAGAGTCAAATTTTCTTTCAGCTTCAGCTTTAGAAGCAAATATTCCTTTTTCAAATAAAACTTTTGTAAAATCTTTTTTTGTCATTTTATCCTCCTAAAATTTATAAATACGCAAGTTTCTATGTTATATCACAAAATCCAAACATTTACAATAATTTTTTACAAATTTTTGCTATTTTTTTTAAAATATTGTAAAATATACTAGAAAAAATACTTTTAGGAGATAAAAAATGGTAAAAAAAATAATTATTTTCACTCTAACTATAGTTTTATCTTTATCATGTTCTAGAATTAATTATACTGTTAATAGTAAAAAGTATTTATCTAGGGGAATGAATGAAAGAGTAAAATTTATAGTATTACACTATACAGCAACAACAGATGAAGTGGGTTTGAGAGGATTGACTCAAGGGAATGTTAGTTCGCACTACTTTATTTCCACTAAAGATGAAGAACCTATATATAATATAGTTCCATTGGAGAAAAGAGCTTGGCACGCAGGTGTGAGTGAATTCAATGGACGGAGCAATTTAAATGATACATCCATAGGGATAGAGATAAGTAATAAAGGGGTAAGAAAATATAATGAGAGAGAGAAAAAGTATGGTTTTTTTATACCAAGAGAGGAATATATATACTTTCAAGAGGGGCAGATAAAGAAATTAGCAAACTTACTTCAAAAACTAATAGCTGAGTATAAGATAAAACCATATGACATTGTAGGACATTCGGACATAGCTCCTACAAGAAAGATTGATCCAGGTCCAAAGTTTCCTTGGGAATTGCTTTATAGAGAGTATGGGATAGGTGCTTGGTACGATGAAAAAGATAAAAGATTTTTTATGAATGAAAAATTATATCAAGTAACTCCTGTTGAGAAAATAAAAGAGGAATTCAGAAAATATGGTTATAAAATAAATTATAATGATGAATGGGACGAAGAGAGTAGAAGGGTAGTATATAACTTTCAAGCTCATTTTAACCCTAAAAATATGACTGGAAATATGGATTTAGAAACATATGCTATATTGAGGGCATTGAATAAGAAATATAAAAAATAGTTTGACTCTTTAAGAAAAATAATGTATAATTCAAACATAATCTAATATGCTTAATTTGTTTTGAAAAAACAAAGCGGGGGACCCACCTTTTGGGGCGAATTTCCTTAGGGAATAGGATACTTTTCAGTCCGAGTCCGTCAGCTAACCTCGTCAGCGTTGAAAAGAGTTAAGGGCTTTTTATATTGCAATTTTTTAAATATAAACACTATGACTCTACTCATAGTGTTTTTTTGTACAATTTTTTAGGGGGGATGACTATGAATTTTTTCACATATGTTGTTCAAGAACAGGAGCAGATATTATCACTGTTGATAGAGCATATAAATTTAACACTTATATCAGTGTTGTTAGCCATAGTGATAGGAGTTCCATTGGGAATTTTAATTAGCCATTTTAAAAGTTTGAATAAAAGTGTTATGGGAATTGCTAATACAGTTCAAGCAGTTCCAAGTATGGCACTATTAGGATTTTTAATACCTTTCTTAGGGATAGGATTGTTACCCTCTGTATTTATGGTTGTATTATATTCATTACTACCCATAATAAAAAATACCTATACTAGTATTGAGGGGATTAATCCACAGATGATAGAAGCTGCAGAGGGAATGGGTTTAACCAAGTTTCAGATCTTATATAAGATCCAAATACCAATGGCTCTTCCAGTAATAATGGCAGGTATTAGAATCTCTGCTGTTACAGCTGTTGGACTGATGACAATTGCTGCCTTTGTAGGAGCAGGAGGATTAGGATTTTTAGTTTTTTCAGGTATTAGAACAGCTAATACCAATCAAATTTTGGCAGGAGCGATTCCAGCTTGTCTTTTGGCTCTTTTTATAGATTGGACAGCAGCAGCTGTAGAGAAGGTAGTTGTTCCAAAGGGAATATCAAATAGTGATAACGATAGAAAGAGAGTAACAGTTTTTCAAAAAATTATTATAGGATTGACACTTCTACTAAGTACATTCATTATTGGAAAAAGTTTAATGGCTAAATTTAACCATAAGAGAGAAAAAGTAGTGACTGTAGCAAGTAAGGATTATACAGAACAGATTATTTTAAATAGTTTACTAGCAGATCTTATAGAGAGCAAGACAGATATAAAAGTTAATAGAAAATTTGCATTAGGTGGAACACAGGTAATATTTGGAGCACTTAATTCAGGAGAAGTAGATGTGTATATGGAGTATACAGGAACAATGTTTGCAGATATGTTAAAACATAATCCTGTCTCAAGAGATATAAAATCTTCAGAGGTATACTCAACATCTAAAAGAGAGATAGAGGAAAAGTATGATGTGATAGTTGGTAAGGAGATGAGGGCTAATAATACTTATAGATTAGCAGTGAGAAGAGAAACAGCTGAAAAATATAAGTTAAAAAATATAAGTGATTTAAAGAGTGTTGCACCTAATCTAATAATATCATCAACATTTGAATTTACCAATAGACATGATGGACTTCCAGGATTATTGAATGCTTATCCAGGATTAAGATTTAAAGATTCCCTCTCTATTGATGGTGCATTACGTTATCAAGCAATTGCTAATGGTGAGAGTGATATAATAGATGCTTTTGCAACTGATGGATTAATAAAAACATATGATTTAGTTGTATTGGAAGATGACAAGGAGTTTTTTCTGCCATATCATGCAGCTCCATTGATGAGAAAGGACTTAGTGGAAAGATATCCAGAGCTAATGAGTATAACAGACTCTCTTATAGAGCTTTTAAGTGATGATGTGATGAGAGAGTTGAATAATCAAGTGGATACATACAAAAAAGATCCTCAAGAGGTAGCACATCAATTTTTAATTGAAAAAGGGTTAATTTCAAAATAGAGAAGATAAAGGTGAGTAATATGATTGAATTTATAGGAGTTAATAAGATATTTAAAAACAATATAGTTTTACACGATATAAATTTGAAGATTGAAGATAGAAGTATTACAGTCTTTGTAGGTCCTTCAGGTTGTGGGAAAACTACAACTCTAAAGATGATAAATGGTTTGATAAAACCAACAAGTGGAAAGATATTGATCAATGGAGAGGATATTGGAGAGAAGAATATAATAGATTTGAGAAGAGGGATAGGATATGTTATACAGCAAACAGGATTATTCCCACATATGACAATAAAAGAGAATATAGAGTTGGTAGCTAAATTAGAAAAAGTACCTGAAGCTCAAAGAAGAGATAGAGTGAGAGAGTTGATGGAGATGGTGGGACTTTCCTATGAAAAATTTTCAGATAGGTATCCTAAACAGTTAAGTGGTGGTCAGCAACAGAGAGTTGGAATAGCAAGAGCATTGATGACAAATCCAGATATAATACTGATGGATGAACCATTTTCAGCTTTAGATCCAATCACTAGATCACAGTTGCAAGATGAGTTAATAAATATACAGACTCAGTATAAAAAGACAATTATCTTTGTCAGTCATGATATGGATGAGGCAGTAAAGATAGCTGATAAAATTTGTATTATGGGAACAGGAAAGATCATTCAGTATGATGATCCAGAAACTATATTAAAATCACCTGAAAATGAATTTGTAAGTAATTTTGTAGGAAAGAATAGAATTTGGTCATCACCAGAGTATATAAAAGTTAAGGATATAATGCTGGATAATCCAATAACTTGCTCAGCTGAGATGACTCTATTCAAATGTCTGAGAAAGATGAGACATGAGAGAGTAGATTCTCTATTAGTTGTGGATAGAAAGGGAAAATTTGAAGGAATAATAACAGGAAAATTAATTCAGCAAGAGAAAGAACACTATAAACCTGTAAAAGAGATTTTAGAGATACCAGCATTTACAACAAGTCCAGATAATTCAATAGTAGATGTTTTAAAAGAGGTCAATGAAAATAAACTCTCAAGTTTACCAGTAGTAGATGAAAATGGAATACTTAGGGGAATTATCACTAAAACAAGTTTAGTAACTACGTTAAGTCAACAGTTTGACATAACAGTTAATTAAAAATATATTTATATTTAAGGAGGAATTTTAAAAATGGACACGGGTCCCCAGTTTAATGTTTTTTTTAATCTTTTATTTTTAGTTTTTTTAACTATGACAAATGCTTTCTTTGCTTGTACAGAGATAGCAATGGTTTCAATCAACAAGAATAAGATAAATCTTTTGGCTGAGGAGGGCGATAAGAAAGCTAAACTCATACAGAAAATTTTAGAGGAACCAACAAATTTTTTATCTACAATTCAAGTGGCAATAACACTTTCAGGATTCTTTGCAAGTGCTTCAGCAGCAACAGGATTTGCAGAGGTTTTAAGTAGGAGATTAGAGTTTTTGAATTCAGCGTACACCAAAGAGATATCTATTGTGATTGTAACAATTGTTTTATCGTATTTTACTTTGGTATTTGGAGAGTTAGTTCCTAAGAGAATAGCATTGCATAGGGCTGAAGCAATAAGTATGTTTGCTATAAAACCAATATATCTCATTGCTAAGGTGGCATACCCATTTATAAAATTATTATCTGTCTCAACAAATGTTATTTTGACGCTATTGGGATATAAGTTGGATAATATTGAGGAAAAGATCTCAGAAGAGGAGATAAAATCTCTATTGGAAGTGGGACAGATTCATGGAGTGTTTAACAAGACGGAAAAAGATATGATAACCTCTGTTTTATCATTTGATGATAAATGTGCTAGAGAGGTTATGACCCCGAGGACAGATACTTATATGATAGATATAGAGCTACCATTAGAGGAGTACTTAGATGAGTTATTATCAAAAAAATACTCAAGAATTCCTGTCTATAAAGATGAAGTGGATAATATAATAGGTGTGTTATTTATTAAAGATTTTATATTAGAAGCTAGAAAAAAAGGTTTTGAAAATGTGGATATCCGTTCTATATTGAGAGTTCCATACTTTATACCTGAAACTAAGAAAATAGATGTACTATTTAAAGAGATGAGAGATTCAAAAACATTTATATCAATATTGATAGATGAATATGGTGGATTCTCGGGAATTGTTACAATTGAAGATTTAATAGAAGAGATAGTAGGAACAATAGAAGATGAGCATGAAAATCATGATCCAAAAATGAAAAAGATAAATGAAAATATCTATGTGGTTGATGGATTATTTTCTCTAGATACTCTAAATTATCAATTGGGAACTAAACTATATTCAGATAATTATGATACCTTATCTGGATTTATAATAGGAGAGCTAGAACGTATTCCAAATGATAAGGAGAAGATAGTTTTAGAGTATGAAAATGTAATTTTAAAAGTCCTATTAATGAAGGATAAGAGGATACAGAAAGTAAAAGTAATTGTGAGTGAAAGAGTTACAATTACTGAATAAAAAAGGTGAGGGGCAGTATAAAAATTGCCTCTTTTTTATATAATAATCATTTTTTCATTGAAAAAACAGTATTTATGAAGTAGAATATAAAGTACAGATTAAATAGTTGGAGGATAGTATGAAGAAATTATTAGGAATATTTTATATATTTATAACTACACTCTCTTTTGGAAACTATGATTATCCATTTCATAATCCCAATATAGCAACAATATTTGGAAGTTCAAATTTAATGGTTGAGGGAGTGAGCACAAAAGTTCCAAGAAAAGAGTATAGTATAAAGCTACCTTGGACAAAGGCAGTTGGTGAAGAGTTTTGGTATAATGAGGGTTTTAAGTTCTCATTGGTACCACAAAAGACAGAGGCACCTTTGATATTTTTGTTGGCTGGGACAGGGTCATCTCATAATTCTATCAGAATGGAGTATTTCCAGAGAATATTCTATGATGCAGGTTATCATGTTGTTTCGATTTCTTCTCCAATGAATAATAATTTTATTATTAATGGGTCTAGTTCACGTATGCCTGGATTAATAATGGAGGACTCAAAGGATATCTACAACATAATGAAAGAGATTAATAAAAGAATATCTAAAAAAATAAAGGTAAGTGACTTTTATGTAGTTGGATATAGTTTAGGAGCAACAGAGGCAGGAATATTATCCTATATAGATGAGTCAGAGAAAGAGTTTAATTTTAAGAGGGTATTTATGATTAATCCAGCAGTAAATCTCTATAATTCTGCTTTGAAGTTGGATAATTACCTAGATTTTCCTGAAAACGAGAGAGCTGAAAAAATAGGTGGTTTGATAGAAAAGATTATAGATACAGTAGTTAGCAGTACTTTACCTGAGTATACTTCAATAGATATAGAGACTATTTACAAGCTATTTTCTAAAAATAAATTGACCAATAAAGAGATGCAAGAGCTAATTGGAGGAGCTTTTAGATTGACATCTATTGATTTAAACTACATTACTGATGTGATAAATAATAGAAAGGTCTATGTAAAAGAACCAGTTGGAAAATTTACACCAATGTTTGGATATTTTGAGAAGATAAATTTTGCAACTTTTGATGAGTATATAAATAGAGTTGCACTTCCATATTATCGTGAAAAACTAGGAGAAGATCTCAAGTTAGAGCAGTTGGTAGAGAGAGCTAGACTGAATAATATAGAGGATTATTTAAAAAATAGCTCAAAAATAGCTGTGGTAACAAATGCAGATGAACTAATTTTAGATGAGAGTGATTTTGAATTTCTTAAATCAACTTTTGGAAATAGATTATTAATCTATCCATATGGTGGACATTGTGGAAATATGTTTTTTAGTACAAATGTAAAAATAATGTTAGAGTTTTTAGAAAAGGGGGAGTTAAGTCATGAGATTTAGTAAGATATTAGTGATTATACTTTTACTTCTATCCTTTACAAGCTTTGCTCAAGAGTTGGAGAAAAATAGTAAGGAATCATTTAAGTATTTTGAAGTGTATGATCCATTTGAACCATTGAATAGGAGAGTATACTACTTCAACTATCAATTTGACAAGTATATATTTTTACCAACAGTGAGATTTTATAAGACAGTGACACCGAAGCCAATTAGAACAGGAGTTAAAAATTTCTTTGAAAATACAGATTATATATCTGTAACAAGTAACTCACTTTTGCAGTTTAAGATAGGAAAGGCAATGAGAGCTATAGGGAGATTTACTATAAATACAGCTTTAGGTTTTGGTGGTTTAGTAGATGTAGCTTCATCATTGGGAATGCCTAAGCCATATGAGGATTTTGGATTGACATTGGCTCGTTATGGAATTGGAAAGGGACCATACTTAGTTCTACCTATTCTGGGTCCAAGTTTTGTAAGAGATGCTTTTGGAAAGGGAGTAGATACTTTTGGAAGAGGAGCAATCTATAGAGCAAGTGATCTAGATGAACTAAATAGTATAGGTGTAACAACAGTTTCAGCAGTGAATACTAGAGCTAATGTACAGTTTGAATATTACCAAACAGGATCACCTTTTGAGTATGAGTATATGAGATTTTTATTTTTTAAATATAGAGAGTTACAAAATGAATTAGGAAGCGAAGTTTTTTAAAATAGATTATTAATACAATGGAGACCAACTATGAATTGTCAAGCAAATTTTAAAAAATAAATTCAAATATTTTTCTTTAAATTTTGGCGTACTTTA